>JAGKWN010000138.1 GCA_021151805.1 Cytophagaceae bacterium
GTATATATACTCAAAATACTTAAGTACCGAATTCATGATTAAAGATACAACCCGGTCAATACTGGAAATATCAAATATTAATGGAAAAACCTCTGTAACCAGTTCTAAAGTTTTCAGACCTTTAAAAGTTTTTTCCCTTGAAAAGAATAAGGCATGCCATTTGGTGTTTTCGAATTATGGTGGAGGCTTTGTTGAAGGAGATTTTGTTGATTTATCAATTGACTGTAAACGAGATACAGTCTCGGCATTTTCAAGTCAGGCTAATACGCGCATCTATCGTTCTGAACAAGGCAAAATCTGCAAGCAGATCATTCATGGGAATGCTGGCGAGAATTCCCTGGTTGTATTTATGGGTGACCCTGTTGTTCCTCATGAGCAAAGCATCTTCGAACAACACTTCTTCTGGACACTTGAAAAAAATGCTGTACTGCTGGTTGTTGATTGGTTTGAAGCAGGGCGTATCTTAAATGGCGAACGGTTTGCATTCGAATCCTTTTTTACTGAATTAAAAATAGAATCAAATGGCGTACCGATCGTATGGGATCGTTTTAAAATGGATCCATCCAAAAACAATATGAATTCCCCAGGAGCATTTTTACATCATTCTTCCTACATCAATATATTTCTTGCAGGTGATGAAAATTCCCCACGGGTAAAGTCTATAGAAACACAATTGCGTTTTCTGGCTGCGCAATATTTCCATGAACACATTGAGAACAAATCAGAATCATTGATACGCATTGGTAGCGCCGTAAAAGTTAACGAAGAGGTTTTCATGATCCGATGTTCAGCAAAAAACAATGAGCTGCTATCTCCTTTTATCAAAGAGCTGGCAGCTCATCTGTCTGACAAAGATTTATTGGGATTCAATCCGTTTGAAGGACGAAATTAATTATGACTTATAAATTAAACCGTTAAGAGAAATAATTCATAATTCATTTACTCTTTCCTTAATGAATACACAGGTTTTGAATGCAGCGCTTTTTCACGTGCGGTGAGAATATGATTTATGATTTCATCTATTCCGAAACAATCTTTTGCACGTGCGAATAAAAACGGACCTTCACCGCGCATTTTTTTAGAATCACGTTCCATAACAGATAAATCAGCATTTACCAACGGAGCCAAATCAATCTTATTTATAACAAGAAGATCTGCCTGTGTAATCCCCGGCCCTCCTTTTCTTGGAATTTTATCGCCACCGGAAACATCAATCACATATACAGAATAATCAACAAGTTCTTTACTGAAGTGTGCTGCTAAATTATCGCCGCCGCTTTCCACAAAAAGCAATTCAACGTCAGGAAAACGTTTCATCAGTTCTTCCAGCGCATACATGTTCTGCGACACATCTTCCCTTATGGCAGCGTGCGGGCATCCCCCTGTTTCTACTCCGATAATACGATCCTTTGACAAGGCTTCGTTACGGATCAAAAATTCGGCATCTTCACTTGTAAAGATATCGTTGGTAACAACAGCAATATCCATCTTATCACGCAATGCTTTGCAAAGCTGCATAAGCCATGCAGTCTTGCCGGTACCAACCGGACCGCCGATACCAACAGTAAATGCGCGTTTTTTGAAATTTCTTTTTTCATGAATTAATTCACGGTGATGGAAAAGTCCGGGTGAATCAAAATGATCCAGATGGCGGTACATTTGTAAAAGGGTCATAGGAAAGATGTTTTAGTTTTGGAACAATTTAGAATATACCCTATCATGCGAAAGTTGTGCAAGCTCCAGCAGATAGGCTGATTTATAAGCATTGGAATAATGTACAGGCTCATATGTTTCAACCCTTTCTGCAAACAGATGTAATATCTGTTGCAGCTCTGTATGAGCCATAGAAGGTCCGGCAGCACCTAAACGGATTAATGCGCTGATCTGGTCCCGCATAGACATATAAAAATAAAGGAACAGCGTTTGTGACAAGGTGAAATTTGTTGCCTGCATACTCAGTCCAAACACAACCGGAAATTCAAACGTTAGTTGTTCTTTGGTAAATATTTCTTCGGTTTCATCAAGCAGATAACTATTTGTAATCTGTTTGCAGATTTTCATCCAGTTCTTGCCCATGACACAACCAGCTTTAGACAAAGGTGGATTGAGAAGCATGGATCTGTATACACGAATCAATTGTTTTAATTCATCTACCTGTATAGAAATGACAGATTGCTGATGCGCAGCTGCAACAAACGGAAAATCAAATGCGATCAGCTGCTCTGAAAATGTCATCAGGTAATCACGCAACCCCTCACCATCTGAAATGAGATTATGTTTAATAGCTGATTCCAAACCATAGGAATACGCAAAGCCGCCTACAGGAAAAGCCGAATCAGCCATCTGCAAGAGCAGGAATAAATGTGTATTATCTTTGGATGAAATCATATGCATCAACAATCAACATTGCACAAATAATAATCAGAACAAATTGTATAACTGTGCCAACGGCAGCTTTTTAGCTGGCGCACACGTGATCCATGCACCATTCACTGTTACTTTATATGTCTCAGCATCTACTTTTATATCCGGCAGAAAATTATTCAGCTTCATATCTTTTTTCTTTACAGAACGGCAACCGGTAACAGGTACAACTTTTTTATCCAGTCCATATTTTTTCACTGTCTCTTCCGATATAGCCGATACAAATGCCAATGATGTTGCACCTGTTGCTTTTCCCATAGCACCAAACATAGGCCTGGAGAAGAATGGCTGTGGAGTAGGTATCGATGCGTTAGGATCTCCCATCTGTGCCTGAACGATCACCCCGCCTTTCAGAATCAGTTCCGGCCTGCTTCCGAAAAAATCAGGCTGCCATACAACCAGATCAGCAAGCTTACCTACTTCCACAGAGCCGATTACATGGGCACATCCATGTGCAATAGCCGGATTTATCGTGTATTTTGCTATATATCTTTTTACACGAAAGTTATCTGCATCCACATCTTTATCTTCCTCCAGCAAACCTCTTTGTTCTTTCATCTTATGTGCTGTCTGCCAGGTGCGGCAAATTACTTCTCCAACTCTGCCCATGGCTTGTGAGTCTGAAGACAGCATGGATAAAGCGCCCATATCATGCAGGATATCTTCAGCAGCAATTGTTTCGCCACGTATACGACTTTCGGCAAAGGATACATCCTCAGGAATATTCCGGTCGAGATGGTGACATACCATCAGCATATCCAGGTGTTCGTCTATTGTATTAATAGTGAAAGGCTTTGTCGGATTGGTAGATGAAGGCAGCACATTCGGGTCACCGCAAAGTACAATGATATCCGGTGCATGTCCTCCGCCGGCACCCTCCGTATGATAAGTATGAATTGTCCTGCCTTTAAATGCCGCGCGGCTTGATTCCACGAAACCACTTTCATTTAATGTATCGGTATGAATACAAACCTGTACATCATATTTTTCTGCAACGGCAAGGCAATTATCAATCGCCGCCGGTGTAGTACCCCAGTCTTCATGAAGCTTTAATCCAAGTGCACCAGCCTTGATCTGTTCTTCAATCTCTTCCGGATGTGACGTATTTCCTTTTCCTAAAAAACCAATATTCATCGGGAAATTATCCGTTGCCTTCAGCATCATCTCAATATGAAAGGCGCCCGGCGTACAGGTTGTAGCTTTACTCCCGGTAGAAGGTCCTGTGCCTCCACCGATAAATGTTGTTATTCCTGAAGCCAACGCTTCACCCATCTGCTGCGGACAGATATAGTGAATATGATTATCGATGCCTCCTGCGGTAATAATCATACCTTCACCGGCAACCACTTCTGTTACTGCACCTACAATCATATCCGGATGTACGCCCGGCATGATATGCGGATTGCCGCCCTTACCGATAGCTTTTATATATCCGTTTTTAATTCCGATGTCAGCTTTATAAATACCTGTATAATCTATAATTAATGCATTTGTAATAAGCAGATCCAGCACTTCTGCAGACGTAAAGCCAGATGCCTGGCCCATACCATCGCGCAACACCTTACCACCGCCGAACTTGCATTCCTCTCCGTAAACGGTTAAATCATTCTCAACACGCACCATCAGGTTAGTATCTCCAAGTGTAATCTTATCACCGGTTGTTACGCCAAACATATCCGCGTAACTTTTTCTTGAAATTATATATCCCATAGCCTCGTGTTAAATAAATCCGTGTTGTTTCATACGTTCCGCTATCTGCGGCAGATCTGCTTCTGTAACCGTTCCCTGTATCAAGTTATTACCGCCGAATATTTTTTGTTCTCCGGCAATTTCTACAAGGTTTATAATTTTCTTTTCTCCAGGTTCAAATCGTACTGCTGTGCCCGCCGGTATATTGAGACGATAACCTATTACCCCTGTACGATCAAATTTTAATGCAGCATTTGTTTCTGAAAAAATATAATGTGATCCAACCTGAATAGGCCTATCACCTGAATTAACCACATCAATGGTTTTTATTTGCCTTCCCGCATTCAGCTCAATGGGATCCGGTGCGTATACTTTTGACCCCGGTGATGGATTTATAGTATTATCAATAACCAGTTTTTCATTTGATTTTGTTAAACCTGAACCATACAAGGCGTATCCGTTTGAAAGATTTTTATTGCACACCGGATGATGAATCGTGACCAGTTTGGTTCCATCGGGGAAAGTCCCTTCGATCTGTACCTCATCTACTATTTGCGCCACACCTTCCATTACGTCATCTACACCAAGGATCTTCATGCCCAGATCCATTAGTTCCGCCACGCTGTAACCTTCACGGATGAATTCTAATAGCTGTGCGGATAAAAGCGCTATGGTTTCCGGATAATTTAGCAGAATGCCTCTTGCGTATCTTTTCTGTGCAAGCGCCCCGGCATTATGCAGCATAAGTTTTTCAATATCTTTCGGTGCAAGTCTCATATTTTTTTAGTTACTAGGTACTAGATATTAGCTACTAGATTCCGGATAAACTTCTGTTTTATTATTCATAAGGCTTATGCGGCTATTGCAAGTAAGCTGATTATATATGCCTGAGAGTTTTTTTTAGTTTCCAGAAACTAGTACCTAGTGACTAGAAACTAAATCTACACAGATAAATATTTCCGGATGTCGTCAAGATCCAACTCTTCTTTACTTCCCTCCATCAACATCTTGCCGCGATCCATAAAATAATAATAATCCGTGATCTGTTTAGCAAAATCTATTTTCTGTTCCACCAGCAATACTGTAATATTTTTTTCAACTGCCAGCTTTTTCAACACTTCTCCGATCTCCTGTGAAATAGAAGGCTGTATTCCTTCAGTAGGTTCATCCAACAAAATCAGAGAAGGGTTACTAACCAGCACACGTGCGATAGCAAGCTGCTGTTGCTGCCCGCCGCTTAAGTTCCCGCCAAGGCGCTTCCTGAAATCTTTTAGAATAGGAAACATTGCATAGATTTCATCTTCCGGCATTTTAGCTTTCGATCTGCTTCCTAACGCTTCCATGCCGAGTTTGATATTTTCATACACTGTAAGCTTTGGAATAATCTCTCTGCCTTGCGGAACATAACCAATTCCCATATTGGCTTTTTTAAATGAAGGCAATGCCTGAATCTCTTCGCCCTTATATGTTATGGTACCTTTGGATACCTGTACCAGACTCATGATGGTTTTTAACAAAGTGGTTTTACCAACTCCATTACGCCCCATGATTGTTGTTATTTTTCCTTTTTCAGCTTTAAAATTCAAACCCCATAAAATCATACTCTGCCCGTAAGCAGCATGCAGGTTGTTTGATTCAAGAATAATTTCTTTCATGCTTTTATTAGTTACCAGGTTCTAGTCGCTAGGTACTAGACAATAATGAAGTATAAGTTATAATTTCAAATACAGTCAATTCGCCGAGGCAAAGTGCGTAATGGTAAGCACCGGTCACCGCTTCGCTAATACTGACGCTAGTGCTGTAACATTACAAACAGTTTTCAAATCTTTTTAGTCTAGCAACTAGTGCCTAGAAACCAGTAACTAAAACTACTCCAGCTATTTCTCCAGTGCTGTATTCGCCCTGCCCAGATAAGAATCAATAACGCGCTCATCATTACGAACCTGTTCAAAAGAACCTTCCATTAATAACTGTCCGCGAACCAATACTGTAACCAGATTCTGTGCTATCTGTTTCACAAAACCCATATCGTGTTCAATAACAATCACACTATGTTTCTTTGCAAGATCTGTTAATAGCTCTCCTGTTTTATACGTTTCTTCATCAGACATACCTGCTGCCGGTTCATCAATCAGCATCAGCTTGGGATCCTGCAGAATAACGATGGCAATTTCAAGCCACTGCTTTTGGCCGTGAGATAAATTTCCTGCAAGTGTTTCCAGGTGTTTACCTAAGCCAACTTTTTCTGCTACCGATTCAATGCGATCTCTGATCTCTGAATTCATTTTAAAAAACATAGAGGTCAATAATCCTTTATGCATACGCACGGAAAGAAGCATATTATCGAACACAGATAAACTCGGAAATACAGAAGGTTTCTGAAATTTCCTCCCGATTCCCATACGGGCAATATTCACTTCTTTTTTCCCCAGAATTTCCTGTCCGTTGAAAGTAACATCTCCGCCATTAGGTTTTGTCTTTCCACAGAGAATATCCATAAAGGTTGATTTACCTGCACCATTCGGGCCAATGATCACGCGAAGCTCATTTTGCTGTACATTGAAGGTGGAAAGATTCAGCGCTTTCACACCTCCAAAAGATACGTGTAGATTTTTTACGTTCAGTAGCATATGTGTACGGATTAAGAATTTATTTTTGAAACAGACTTATCTGATGCAACAACTTTAATTTTATTTTCAAGCATTTCAATCAATCCCCAGAAACCTTTTTCAAAGAAGAGTACAGTCAGTATAAATAAAATACCTAAGATGTATAACCAGGATTCAGGGAACATACTGGTACAAACACTATATAAATAGTTCACCAACAGGGCGCCGATGATTGCTCCTTTTAAACGGCCACGACCGCCTAAGGCAACCCACATGACCATTTCAACAGACGCTTTCACATCCATACGGCCAGGTGTGATGATGCCTGTCTGAGGTACATACAACATACCACCGATAGCTGCAACAACCGCAGCAATAACAAATACCGCAAGTTTATAATTGACTACATTGTAAGCGGTGTAACTGACCCGTGATTCACTGTCACGGATTGCAACCAATACTTTTCCGAATTTTGAATTTACCAGCCACCTGCAAAACAAATACAAGCCAAACATAACTATAAAGGATAATACATATAACGATAGTTTTGTTGAAGGATTTGAAAGCGAAAATCCGAGCAGCGTTTTAAAGCCCGTCAATCCGTTTGTTCCGCCAAGCATTGTTTCATTGCGGAGAAAAATAAGCCACATGGCCAAGGCAAGAGCCTGTGTAATAATCGCAAGATAAACTCCTTTGATACGGCTTCTGAACACAAAGTACCCAAAGATAAAAGCAAATACACCAGGGATCAGCAACGCAAGAATAAATGATAAACCAAAGGAATGAAAAGGTTCCCAAAACGCAGGCAATACTTCTACCTGATTCCACACCATAAAATCCGGAATGCCGGAAGGATCTTCGCCACCTGCTACAAGCAGCATGTGCATGGCAATAGCATAGCCTCCGAGGCAAAAAAATACTGCCTGACACATGGACAATACTCCGGAGTATCCCCAGATCAGATCAACACCCAATGCCGCAATAGCAAAACAAAAATATCTTCCCCATAAAGAAATAGTATTATTGGAAACAAAACCAAGCAGGTTACCTACCGGAAGAATCACCAGGAAGATGCCAATAAGAATAATATAAAATAAGGAATTACTATTCAGATATTTTTTCATAATCAAAGATCATAATACAGTTAATAAATTAATCTTCAGCAATACGGCCTTTGTCAGGGAATAAGCCTTTAGGCCGGAACTGCAGGAATAAGATAATGATAACAAGTATAAGTACTTTACCATATACAGCTTCAAAGAATGATTCAAGGATCTTAAATATGAAACCAATACCAAAACCTGATACGATCGTACCGGCGATATTTCCCACGCCACCAGTAACAACAACAAGGAAAGAATCTACAATGTATGTTTGCCCCATATCCGGAACAACATTACCGATCAGTGTCATCGCACAGCCAGCCGTACCTGCAAGTCCTGAGCCGAGGAAAAATGTAATTGCATCGACTTTACTTGTCTCAATTCCGAGACAGGAACTCATACTCCGGTTTTGTGTCACGGCACGTACTCTTAAGCCGAGGCGTGTTTTATACAATGTATAGTATGTAATACCTATCATAAAAAGACAAAGGCTGATTATGAATAAGCGGTTATAAGGCAAAACCAAATGTGAAGTGATTTCCCACCCGCCCGACAAAACAGCTGGTGTACGTACTGCCGTAAGATCTCCAAACAATGTACGAGCAAACTGAATCAGTACAAGACTCACACCCCAGGTGGCAAGCAGACTTTCCAGCGGACGTGAATATAAATAACGTATGATCAAACGTTCTATAATAAAACCAAAGGCTCCTGCAACCAGAAATGAAACAGGCAAAGAGACCCAGAAGAACAGATCGCCTTTGGGTAATAAGTTCTGTATAATAAATGTGGTATATGCGCCTATCATCAAAAACTCTCCATGTGCCATGTTAATGATACCGGCTAATCCATAGATGATGGATAAACCTAGAGCAACCATAATAAGAATACTTCCTAAACTTAATCCGCTGAAAAAATTCTGAATAATCCCCAACCGTTCGTGTTTCCCACGCAGATCAGCAATAGCAGCTTTCGCATATTCTTTAAGCTCCGAATCATTTTCATTAGATTCATAAGCCTCCAAAATAGATTGTGTATTGGCACCCCAATTTATGACAAGGCTATCAATCAATATTTTTTTTCTTTTTTTATCTGTAGAAGTATTTAAT
>JAGKWN010000139.1 GCA_021151805.1 Cytophagaceae bacterium
ATTTAAAAGAAATACAATAAGTAAAAGATTTGGAAAGCAACATATAGATTCTTTAATAAAGCTATTTAAATCAATATCACTTGATTTATATTCTAATAAAAGTCTTTTTACTTATTTCGATGATAATGGAAAATGTAAAACCTTTACTGTTCGTGAACATAATGAAATTGTTTTGTATCATATTAATAATCCTGATAGTACTTTAAGAATAATTCCTGGTAACATCATTGAAACTGAATACAAATATGTTTTAAATAAACTGATTGTTCAAAAAAAGCATGGTATTGTAGATGGATATAATGATAGTTCGTTACAAAAATTACGTGAATTAATGTGGGTATCGGCAGCACTTCCATTATGCTCATATTCAAAATACGGACCAACAGGAATGTATAGTAGTTTATATGTTACAGGTGTATCATTAGAAGATGAAAAAAAAATAATCAAAAAAAATAAATTGAATTTATCATGTAAGTCAGGCATTTGTACTTATCAGATAGATGACTTGTCAAGAAAAGAATTAGTTAAGTTATTACAAATACTTTGTAGTAGTACTACAGTAACAAGTATACATTTTGATTACACAATTTCTGCTATTAATCATTAAAAAATATGGATGTTGGAACGCACTTTTTGATTATTTCTATAAAAGATTATAATAATCATTTTATAGATGAACCATTAATTACATTGATTTATAAAGAAAATATTGTAGACATTCTTCCTGAAAAGGTATCACAGCGTTGGATATATAGAGATCTGCCTCATGGTCAATACAACCTTCTTGTACAAAAGGAAGGTCTAAAAGATTATACAATTCAGTTTCATATTAGGGAAAATGAACAAGAGCATTCTGAATCAATTGTACTTGGTTTACCAGGTATGAAGAGCTATTTTAATGGTATGTCATTAATTCCATTTAATCAACCTGAAAATCTAGTTGGTTTGTTATTATCCTCAAAAGAGGATTCGAGTTTATTAGATGAATATGTTCAAAATCATAATCTTGTTTACGAAATACTTTCTGCTAAGTTAATAAGGCAAAAATATAGAGTAATTCGTTTTCCTGATTTTCTGAATACTTCCGAATTAAAGAAGGAAAAGCATAACCTCGCACAACTATCTTATATTAAAGAGATTGGTTGTCTTGTTAAATACGATATAAATAATATTGCATTTTTAAATGGGCAAATTATTGTTGGTTTATCAAAAAAATTAACTGATGAAGAATTACAGCAATTTGCAGAGACCTTTAATTTTAATTTTGAATCAAGACTATCACATTCAGGTGGGGCAATAATATTTAAATATAAAGCTTTTCCTGATTTTAAATTTTTAGACCAAATAATTGAACTGTTAAATCAAACAATAGTTGATCATATTGAACCTCAGATTTTTTCACCATTTATTAATCATGGTCTTCCAAATAATATATATTTTCCTGAGCAATGGAACCATAAGATAATTAATACAGAAGGGGCTTGGGCTTTGCTAAAGAATAGAGGTATAGAATATGGTGATTCAGAAATTACAGTTGCTGTTGTTGATAGTGGGATAGAAAGTGTTACACTTCAGGATGATACTTTAACACCGACTCATAAAGCCTTTTATAATAAAGTAAAAACTTTTTATGATTTTACTCGACTTGTTCCTAATAATGATGAAATAGTTGATGATCATGGTACTATGGTAGCAGGTATCATTGGAGCATCAAATAGGGGTGAAGGAAGCGTCGGGGTCGGCCCTAATTTGCAATTAATGGGAATAAAATATCCTGGCAATATTTCTAACACAGCTAAAATGTTTACATGGATGGCAGGTTTAGATCCTTATTTTACTGGCACATCTAAACCAGCCTTATTTTATCCTGCATTACTAGGGGGGATAAATTCACCTGATATAGCAAATCACAGTTATGGTCTACCTTTTCCTATTAATGAGCTAAATAAAATAGTAAAAATAGGTATTAAGAATGCAGGTATTTATGGACGAATAGGTCGTGGAATGTTAAATTTTGCTTCTTCGGGTAATTCTGGGGACGTTATTGTTTCAACTGATTTGGCATATCAGGATTTTATGATAGCTGTTGGAGCATCTTCTCAGAATAACAATAATGAAGAAATATTTACTACTTATAGTACTTTTGGAATATTTACAAAAGCTGTGATTGAATTTTGTGCACCTGGTCATACAGATTATTTAAGAAATCAGGATAATCCACATGAATGGATAAGATTTGGCCCAGATGGTTATAGAGAAAATATTCATAAGCCTGATCAATATTATTCTATATACGCTCCATGTACTTTGAATATACTTGAGGATGATGGATTGGGTAGTGTACCTGAAGCACCTGCTAAACTTAATATAAAATTGCTTAAAAATGCATATGCAGGCCAGAATTATTTAGATGTTGATGATACATCTGGCCTTGTACCTGGTAAGTGGTTATTGATAGATAAAGATAATTCTGGCTATGGAGTGTATAATAATAATACCATTGAATTTGTAAAAATATCAAACCAAGATGAGTTCATTACAATACCAGTTTTTTATCGTGTTCAATTACAGACTAGCTTAAATAAAGACTATCTTACTAATATACCTATATATGTTCTATCAACATTTAAAGTCGGTTCATCAACAAGTCAAATTGGCTCTGTTGATATAGTATCAAAGATACTTACATTAAATTCTGTAAAAGGATTTTTAATAGGGCAGGATATTTTAATTGGAACCCCTTCAAACAATAGTAATAGAGAGAAAAATAAAATAAAAAATGTTGATTTTATAAATCAAAAAATTGAACTAGTTTACCCATTAAATTTACCAGAATCATCATATGAAGATCAACTTATTTTTGTTATTGGAGGTGAGATAAATACTAGATTAAATTTAACCGCCACTGCTGGTACAGAGACTCTTTCTGTAGAATCTACCTTAGGTATGGAAGTAGGACAGGCAATATTTATTGGGGCACCTTCTTCAACAAAGCCACATATAAGGGAGGCTCGTATTATCGAGTCAGTTATTGATGGACAAACGATAACGATTAAAGATGCTTTTAGTGCAGGGTATGCGGCATCAGGTATTGATCGTAAACTATATTATACGCAACTAACAGGAACGTCTGTTATTGGAGGTAGAGCATCAGGAGCTAATATGATGGGAGGGACTTCGGCCTCCTGTCCGACAGCATCAGGAATAGCTGGATTAGTATTATCCGTAAATAAAAATTTGAGTTGGGTAGAAGTACGACAATTAATGAGAGATAGTGCATTGCCATTTGATCTTGTCAGTACAGGATATAACACCAAAGAAAATAGTTCTCCAATTGCTGTATACAATCCTGATACTTGTTTTCTGAACCCTGGCACTGGAAATACTACTTTAAGCATAGCCGTTAATGTTGGCGATACTCGTATAGGAGTGTTAGATCCTGAGGGTTTTAGTATTGGTCAGGCAATTCAGATTGGGACATCAGAATTCAGAATAGTTAGAGATATTTCTGGAAATACATTGACCATCGATAAATTAATTTCTTCCTTTCCTGTAGGTACTAGTGTAATCGGTGGATTAATTCCATATTATAGCTATAGATCTGGTTATGGGCGTTTGGATGCTGCCGAAGCAGTGAAGGCTGCTATTGCTTATAAACATGAGTATCGTGATCTTGTTGTCCGGGATTATTTGGGAGATGAAGGAATAAATATTACAAATCCGGTTGTTAATCCGATAAATAGTCCGGATATCTGGATACGTAATCAACCGGCAGATTATGTTACCAATCCAATTGATTACCTTAAGGCTGCTCCGCATGAAAATCCTGCTCTTTATTCAGGAGATTCTGTATTTACAGGAACCGGGCTGAATGATCTTAAGGTTATTGCTGCTCGTTTTGAAAATACTGTTTATACCATTCAGATCAGTTCTGTTGGCTCCGGTAGTAATCCCGATAAGTTTAAATGGAAAAAAGATGGTGATGGATTTTCATCAGGAATTGCCATTACAGGTGAAGAGCAATTTATTGATGGGGAGAGTGTTTGTATCAAGTTTGAAGCAAAGAATGGTCATACTGACAATGATCAGTGGACAATTACTGTTCCTCAGCATAAAGCAAATGTGTACGCGCGGATAAAAAACATTGGTAATGGCGGTCCCGACGGCAGTATGAAGAGTCTGGATGCCTGGGTACGTTTTTATGTAGCGATTTCTGATGGAGAAGCTCCTACAGGTGTTATTGATAAAGATACAAATACAGCTGTCCAGTCACTTTTCTTATTCCCTCAGCAATGGTTGGATCAATATTCTATTGATTATTCTGATCCTGATAACCATGTTGATATAAGAGTTTTTGAAACAAATGAAACGTATTTCTTAGGTGAAGTCTTTATGCCACAGGATACTTTGGCTGCAGGCGGAGAGAAAATAGTATCGTTGCAATGGGATCAGAAATTTGTTCCGGATTTAAAATGTGGTCAAAAGATATTCCTGCTCGTTCAGGTTTCTCCGCATGATGGTGCCACTAATGGTATTGGTGCAGAATTTACCAATAATCTTTCCTATAGGGAAATTGTTTTTGCAAATGTGAATTTTCGGAATCCATACAATGGGGAGGATCTTGATAACTCTATGCAATTGGATTCTTCTTCCTTTCAGAATTTTCTCGTAGATATAAATGCAGGCATTGGTTCTATTGATGTAGCTGATATTATGGTTGAGGTTACAAGAACATTCCTTGGGAATGACATTACCGAAAAAGCGTTGTATAAAAAATCAGGGAATAACTGGAACTTGGTATTTACGCCATCTGCCAGCAATGCATGGACTAGTATTGAACAACCTGTTGTACAGGGCACCTCTGAAATTGCGACGGGAACACAAACTGCTGTTACATTTAAAGGCAGTGTTAATGTAACCGATCAATTAAGTAAAGTAACAATCAAGGCAACCATCAACAGTAGTGTTACGGGCGTGGTTATAAGTGAAAACATACATGAAACCACGATTATTACCAATGTAAATGCTCCAGAGGGTTCAGGCAGTGCTGGTATTCATAAAATGCCTCTTATTCCTAAATCCTGTGTTTTTGCAGAACTGAATAAAATTACTCAATCACCCGCATTGGCCTTTGGGCCTAATCCTGCAGATGCTTCAAATAAATTCAGAGTAACGAGTGGTTTCACAAGTACTGAATCTGTAAAAGCCTTTGCCGTTTTAAAGGGTGATATTTTTATCCAGAAATCTTCTGTTAATACAGTTAACCTGATTCTTAAACCTTCAGAAAATCCGGGATTGGATTTCTCTCCTATAAAATATTTCATCTATCGCGGATTACGTGCAGATGCATTTTTAGATGAAGATGACACAAAGGTAAGAAGCAAAACCGGCGCATCAGATTATATTAAAAGAGCCTGGGAAATATTTGAAAAAGAAAATAAGCAGGAAGGCGATACATTTTATAGCAAATTTATCGGATGGAATCCGACTGTTCAAACTGCAACAGACAAGATAGATGCAGCCTTCTTCCGGATCGATGCAGATTCACAATATTCAAAGGTTTCACGAGGTACATATCTTGGCGATTTTTATACAGATGGTGGTGCTGAATTTGGTTTTGAAGTTATCCTGGATGAACCGGATTATCACCCGGATCTCAGCATGGCAAGGAAACCATTCTATGAAATAAATGTCGTTGGAATGCCTGAAGCCACGGATGCAGAGAAATTTGCCAAGCGTGTAAAAAGAGAAGAAATACTCCGTTTCATTGATCCTGCTGTTTATTACAGCATACACAATACGGCAAAAGGATCTGTACAGGTTCCTGTTATAAGTGATGATGGTGTACCTGTAACTCAGGATCCTCCGCGGGACTTTGCTTCATATGGCCCGGGTTCCAGCGCTGAATTACATGATCCATCTTTCTCTGATCCCTCCTATGATCCTACAGTAACTGTTCCTGAAGCTAAGGAGACAGTATTTGAATTGAAGAAAGGAATTGATATTTACAATTCAGTTGTATCTAAATTTGCTACAGCAAATACACTATACATAGATATACGTAATGAGATCAAACGTTCGTATAATTTCTATACTAACTATAAAGGTGTCGGAGCAGATACAACTAATATTCAGACTGGTACTACATCTACGCTTTCTGCGTCACAGTATGCTACCAATGGATGGCCTTTGTTAATCAAATCAGACTCTGTAGCAACAACGAATGAAGTTAATGAGTTTCATCTTACATTAAGAATCAATGATAACAGGAGTCCGTTGTTGTTTGTGGAGCATGGACAGTTGAAGGTATTTTCAGATTCAGAACTTTTCAATCCGGCTAATACTACAGCCGATCCGGAAAAATTTGTTCAGGGATTAAACTTACTTACTTCTCTGGATACAAGCGGTGCCGCATGGACAAAAGATATTGTTTTCACATATCCGAATATTGAAAATACACTTGTAGCAGGAGAAAAGAAACCAATAGCATGGATCATTAAGCTGAACTACAACAGACTAATAGATTCTGCTACAACCTGGCCGGATACCGTTATTAAATATGACGATCCACTTGATCTGGCATTTGCAATAGATGATAATATAATATTATGGAATACTGTAAAACCTACTCAATGGTTGGCTTCTTTGGATAGTAAGTATATTGATGGCAGTGCATTTAATTATGGAGTTGTAGCTGATAGTGGAATTGCATTTGAAAAATTCAGATCTACAGATCCGGCAGAAGATGGAAGGGTAGTATTTTATAAAATGCCGACATCGTTATTCGTGTCTTCTCAAGAAAATACGAATCGCGTACCACAAATAGGTGGAGTTAATGCGTCTGAAGATTTTTTTGCAGTTCAAACAATATTCGCAAATCAGAATTTGAACTTTAATACAGTTATTGATAATACAGAGCAGGTATTAACATTTAATCTTCAAACGGATACAACGGCATCTTCATCAAATTTATTACAAGCCGGGCTTATATTAGGAATCACAAAAGCTGAATATAATACTTTGAAAAATATTTCTGGTTTAAATCAGAAAAGTGTTCGTTGTGAAAAAGTATCCGGAAGTCCTTTTACTGATAGCAATGGCAAAGTATATGAAAAGTATAAAATTGGAGTACAGGGATTAGACACATCCGGAATAAGTAGAATCAGTTATCCTTTAACTGATATATTTATTTATTCGACTAATGCAACTATGTATACTTCTGCAGCCTTTGCTGCACAGCAACCACTACCTTCTTTTTATAGCAGAAATCCTGAAGAAGTAAGAGGGGGGATGACAAAAAATTATGATACTCGATACACAATTGTTGGTATTGATCAATTAAATAAAAAAATTTCCATTCAAGGTTGGAAAATTGGTATATACCCCAAAGAGAAAATAACAATAGTTGATTCTTCAGCTAATAATAAGCCATATACTGTTGTTCATGTAAACGAGGCAGAAACAACAGTTATTGAGGTTAAAGAAACGATTCCTAGTCCTATTGTTGATGGAGCTGTGATTTGTGAGAAAAAATTATGGGAAGATTATTTTATCTATGATTTGGATGATTCTTTGACTGGTACAAAAATGGGGGATATAGTAGATGCGTTTGTCAACGCTGTAAATGTTACTACTGTTCCTGACGATACGAGTGCGGCTTCAAAACTTACTAATGCCGTAAACCTTTATGCACCTCAGATTCTGGATCGGGCAAGGGCTTTAGCATCTGCTTATGATTATGGAATTGCTGATGATCGAATTCTGTATTGGGCTCGTTTGAAAATGGAGGTTGCATTAAAAAATCATCCATCAGTGCTAAAAGATTTTGTATTAAGAGATCAACTTATTCTTAGCATGGAAGAAAAGTCAAGAGGATATAAAAGCGTTGATTTTTCTTCACAGCCTTCTCTTAAAAAAATATTGATTACCGGCTTTGACCCGTTTGGTCTAAAAGATAATCCTCTTCAGGGAAATCCGTCAGGTGCCACAGCTTTGGCTTTACATAATAAAATCATAAAGGATGATTCTAACAATCCGATAGGTTTTATTCAGACAATGATTGTACCTGTGCGATACAAAGATTTCGACGGACATGAAGGTGATGCTGGTAATGGCATTGGTATCATTGAAAAATATTTGGGACCTTATATAAAAGATAGTACAAAGAAGGTTGATTTAATTATGACTATGAGTCAGGATTTAGCACCTGATTTTTTAAATATAGATCGTTTTGCAACGATTATACGTGGCGGTTCACCAGATAATATGGGGGCTCGAAGATTAGCTGATAGCACTAGTCTGGATCTTCTTACGGATGCAAACCCTAATGTTGATGAAACTAAAAAATTCAATTGGATACAAACTACATTACCTAAGGATATGGTGCCTTCAATAGAGTACAATCCTGATAATAATAAATTTTATGTTTTCTATAATCAAAGCTTTTATATCGACGAAAATAAAAATCAGGATATTTGGGATGACTTGGGAAAACCAGTTGATAAAAGAAAAGATCCTAAATATTTTTCAATAAATAAACGAACCCCAGCTTATCTTCAAAAGAATGTTGTTATCAATTATGGTTCAGGAGGAACATATCTTTCTAATGAAATTTTCTATAGAGTAGCTTTACTAAGAGAACGATGGTTAGCCACACCTGCAGGAAATGGTAAAAAAATGCCAACCGGACATTTGCATGTACCTAAAATTCAACAACAGAAAACGGATGATATAAATCTTGTCAAAATGCAGCTGGTGATAAAAAAGATTTTCGAAAGATTACAAAAAGGTGTAATGAATATTGGAAATATATTTACAAATGAGTTTACGGATTAATTACATATTATTGCTGTTATTTATTTCTAACAATTTATGGGCTCAACCAAGTCC
>JAGKWN010000140.1 GCA_021151805.1 Cytophagaceae bacterium
AAATTAACTTTAGTCAAAAGAGAATATTTTTATATCACTGACGTACCATGGCAAAAAAAGTAAAAAAAGCAGAGAAATCTTCAGTTAAGAAGACTCTAAAGAAAGCTGAAAAAGCTGTAAAAAAAGTAGCTGCAAAGGTTAAAAAAGCGGCGAAGAAAGTTGTTAAAAAAGCAGCACCTGCTAAAAAAGCGGCTCCGAAAAAAGCAGCTAAAAAAGTAGTTAAGAAAGCTGTTAAAAAAGCAGCTCCTGCTAAGAAAGCGGCTAAAAAAGTAGCTAAGAAAGCAGTAAAAAAAGTAGCTAAGGTTGCTAAGAAAGTTGCTAAAAAAGCAGCGCCTGCTAAGAAAGCAGCTGTTAAAAAAGTAGCTAAGAAAGCGGCTCCAGCTAAAAAAGCAGCACCTGCTAAAAAGGCAGCAGCTAAAAAAGCTACAGCTCCTAAAAAAGCAGTAGCTAAGAAAAAAGCAGCTCCAAAACCTAAAGTAGCGAAGCCTGAACCTAAAGAGGAAGAAGTAGAAATATTGTCATACACAGCTCCTGCTGAGCCTAAGAATGATGATGATGATGCACCACAAGGTGACTTGTTCTCTCCAAACGATAACCCGATTTTCTAAGAATAACTTTAGAGGTCTATAATAAAAAAGTCCCGCTTGTAGCGGGACTTTTTTATTATAAATCTCTATGCTCTGTATTGTTCATAGCAAGCTTAAAATAAAACGCCGTCCAGATAGTTATCGGGACGGCGTTTTATTTATAGTAATTACAAGAGATTAATTACGCTTATTCATTTCGTCGCGCACACGCGCAGCCTTTTCGTAATCTTCTTTTTCAATCGCATCATCAAGCATTGCCTGTAACTGATCTAAAGACATGTTCTTGATCTGATCTTCTCTGCCTGTAAAGTTCGATTCAGGTTTATTAGAACTGATCGTAGCTTCTTCCAGGTTATCCTCATCTTCTTCCTCGTCTTCATCTTCCATATCATCCGTTTCATCATTCAATACGATACCAGCTTCAGACATGATTGTTTCATACGAATAGATCGGAACATCAAAGCGTAACCCAATAGCGATAGCATCTGACGGGCGCGCATCAATTTCAATATTCTTGATACCATCAGAGCAGATGATCTTCGCAAAGAACACTCCTTCTTTCAAATCAGAAATAACAATTTCTTCAACGATGAAATGAAAGGACAATGCAAAAGACTTAAACAGATCATGCGTCATCGGACGGTTCGGTATTACCTTTTCGATCTCAATAGCGATTGCCTGCGCCTCAAACATTCCAATAATGATTGGTAACCTTCTGTTACCATTTACCTCCCCTAAGACTAAGGCAAACGAACCCGTTTGCGATTGACTGGATGACAAGCCTATAATTTCTAATCTGATTTTCTCCACTCTACTGATGCGCTTATTTAAGCAGTTTAGCAGCTTCAGTCAATTTAGGTAAAACTTCAAACAAGTCTCCTACAATGCCATAGTCTGCAGCTTTAAAGAACGGTGCTTCAGGATCTTTATTGATTACAACAATACACTTGGATGAGTTCACCCCGGCTAAGTGCTGAATCGCTCCTGAAATTCCGACTGCAATATATAAATTTGGTGCTACTTTTACACCTGTTTGACCAACGTGTTCGTGGTGAGGTCTCCAATCCATATCAGAAACTGGTTTGGAGCAACCAGTAGCCGCCCCCAAAGCTTTTGCCAGATCAAGCAAAACACCCCAATTTTCAGGGCCTTTAAGACCTCTGCCACCAGAAACTACAATCTCAGCTTCCGTCAGTAGCAGCTCGCCGGACATTTTTTCCACATTCGTGGTTTTAACCTTTGTATCAGCATCCGATACAGAAACAGCCAAGGCTTCTACCGCTGCAGTACCTCCTGTTTCAGCGCCCTGGAATGCGTTTTTAGCTAATGTAATAACTTTGATATCGGTGTTGATAGAAACCGTTGCAAATGCTTTTCCGGTGAAAATAGCTCGTTTCACCTGGAAACCTGCGCCTGTATCCGGCAATTCTGTAACGTTGGTAACAATCCCTGCTTTAAGCTGAGAAGCAACTTTCGCTGCGAATGAATCTACTAAGGTAGACTTAGGTAATACAACAACCTTCGCTCCCACTTTTTTAGCAGCTTCAATCACAGCTGCAGCACATACCAATGGTGAATTCTGATTGAAAACATCGCCTGTAGCGTGCAACACCTTTGTCGCTCCGAAATTACCTAAGGCTGAAAGCTGGTCTGCCGGAATATTACCGATTGCAACAACCGTAGTAGAGCCACCGATTTTTGAAGCAACCTGTGCACCATATGCAACCGCATCCATGGATGATTTTTTAATCTCAGAGCCATTAGACTCTACATATATTAATACTGACATAATATTTCTCTAAATA
Organism: Cytophagaceae bacterium; assembly: GCA_021151805.1. Taxonomy (GTDB): domain Bacteria; phylum Bacteroidota; class Bacteroidia; order Cytophagales; family Cytophagaceae; genus Cytophaga. Next base: position 2,393 of record JAGKWN010000140.1, read on the forward strand.
AGGTAATACAAGGATTAAAGTACTTTTGCTTCATTACGTAACAGAGTTAGCAACTCTCCAGGGTTGGCCGCATCTACCATTTTGCATGCGCCTTTCGGAGCCGGCAATGAAAACGTTCCGTACACAACTTCTTCAGTTACTGCAACCGGCTCGATCACATTTAATGGTTTTGTTCTTGCAGACATGATCCCACGCATGTTTGGAATCTTCCATTCAGCAATAGGCTCCTGGCAACCTGCTACAAACGGCAGCGCACATTCAACCGATTCTTTACCACCTTCAATCTCACGAGTCATTTTAGCAACACCGTTCTCAATTTCAAGCTTCATGATTGGTGTTACAGAAGGCATGCCTAACATATCTGCAACCAGACCATGCACGATACCTCCGTTATAATCAATAGACTCACGTCCCATTAAGATCAAATCATAACCACCTGTCTTAGCAACAGCAGCAATCTGAGCCGCTACAAAACCAGAATCTTTCGGTACTGCATTCACACGAATCGCATCGTCAGCACCAATCGCAAGGGCTTTACGAATCGTTGGTTCTGTTTCACCATCACCAACATTCAGTACGGTTACGGTACCGCCATGCTGTTCCTTTAATTCTACGGCTCTTGAAAGCGCGTACTCATCGTACGGACCGATGATAAACTGAACACCTGCTGCATTGAATTTATTGTCTGCAAACGTAATTTTGGAAGTAGTATCCGGTACATGTGTGATACAAACTAAAATTTTCATCGGTTATATGTATATTTAATGACAAATTAAACCGGCAGCCGTCAGTGCCGATAATTTATTGATGACGGCATGAATTAAACGTAATTCAATTTATTATATTTAACTCTAATACATACTTAAAAGTTACATTTTTTATAAAAAAATGACAATTATTTAATGGATCGCTTAAAGTATTTACTTCAATTGCATCAGGAACAACCCTATGATCCTTTTTTGCTGTATGGTATCGCACTTGAATATAAAAAAAATGATTCTTCAGAGACTGGTACGTGTTTTGATAAGTTATTAACTAAGTTCCCGGAATATCTCGCAAGCTATTATCAGGCGGCAGAATATTTCGGAGAAAAAGGTTACTATGAAAAAGCTTTGGCTATATATGATAAAGGCATAGAACTTGCAGCATCTTTAAATGAAACGAAAACATTAGCCGAACTGAAAAATGCAAAACAGAATCTTGAAATTGATCTGATGTAAAACATCTCCCCGTTTTCAAGTTTACTATTTTAGCAGTATAACATTCTTCACTTTAACTTATACTCCCATGTAGCAAACACGAATGCACCAGCCACCCTTAATTTATTCATTTTAACCAATTCAACTTTTACACATTTAACATTACACGTATGAATATTACATTAAGTATTTTAGGAGTAATCCTGGCCCTTATCATCTTTTCAGGATTTGTTACAGTAAAGCAGGGATATGTTGCTATTATAACGGTTTTCGGAAAATACAGAAGAGTTATTGAGCCGGGTTTAAGTTTCCGTATTCCATTTATTGAGACAGTATACAAAAGAATTTCTATTCAAAACCGTTCCGTTGAAATCGAATTCCAGGCAGTAACACAAGACCAGGCGAATGTTTATTTCAAAGCCATGATGTTGTATGCGGTTATCAACCAATCTGAGTCGACTATTAAAAACGTTGCCTTTAAATTCGTTGATGAATCAAGCTTCATGCAAGCGCTGATCCGTACCATTGAAGGTACAATCCGTAGCTTTGTAGCTACAAAAAAACAAGCTGAGATCTTAGGTCTGAGAACCGAAATTATCGAAGAGGTAAAAATGCATTTAGATAGCACACTTGAAGAATGGGGTTACCACATGATCGATATTCAGTTGAACGATATCATGTTTGATGATGAGATCATCAAATCAATGGCAAAAGTTGTTGCATCAAACAACCTGAAAGCGGCTGCTGAAAACGAAGGTCAGGCTTTATTGATCACAAAAACTAAAGCTGCAGAAGCAGAAGGTAACGCGATTAAAATCTCTGCTATTGCAGAAAAAGAAGCTGCGATCCAACGCGGACAAGGTATTGCATTGTTCCGTCAGGAGGTTGCAAAAGGTATGGCGCAGGCAGCAAAAGAGATGTCTGAGGCACAGCTTGATTCTTCGTATCTAATGTTCTCTCTATGGACAGAATCGATCAAACACTTTGCTGAACATGGAAAAGGAAACGTTATCTTCTTAGATGGTTCTACAGAAGGCATGCAGAAAACACTGCACCAGATGATGGCTACAACAAAGTTACAGGAGAAGAAATAACCGTCTTATTAGTTCTTAATAAAGAAAGGCTGACCGGATTGCCGGTCAGCCTTTTTATTTGTACAAATACCAGAATCGATTACTGCAATCTTGAATAAAGTTCTTTCACAACATTTGCCGTCAAGGGTTTGGAAACATAGCAATCCACCCACTCAGAAGCTGTTGCCTTTTCTCTATCGCGCGGATCCAGGGAGCTCGACAGAAGACATATAATACTATCTCCTTTACTTGTGCTGAATTGCTCCTGGAAGCGCTCTACAAACTCCCAGCCATTCATGCCCGGCATATTGATATCAATAAAAATAATGGCCGGCCACTTGTTCATCTCTTTGTAATGAGAGAGCTTATGAATCGCATCACTGCCTGATGTTACCGATTCAATGGTATTTACATTGCCCGATTGTTTAATGATTACCGTATTGAGGAAATTCACAAGTTCATCATCATCAACCAGCAGAACTAAATCTATTGCATTTGTTTTATCCATTACAGACCGCAGGGTATTGTAAAATAAAAAACACTTCCTTTATCACCATTTGTTTCAACCCAGATAGAACCATTATGCAATTCGGTTACAATCTTAAAACACTGAGCCAAGCCCAAACCGTTCCCGTCATACGCATTTTTGGGATGCAACTGCTGATACAGTTTAAAAACCTTCTCTTTGTATTTTGGATCTATTCCTATTCCATTATCTGCAACAGCAAATTTAAAATAATCACCTTCTTTCACAGCTGATATTTTAATCTCAGGTATCTGCTTCGTAAATTTCAATGCATTGGTGATTAGGTTCTGGAAAAGAATCCGTAGTTCTACATCATAGCCCATAACAGCAGGCAAGTCTCCTACTTCAATCTTTGCACCGGTTTCATTAATCTTCAGGTTCAGATCCAGCAACACATCTTTTATAACTTCGTTGCAATCGATCCGCGACATAACACTTACTTTTCCGATGCGGGAATATTCAAGCAATCCTTTGATCAGATTAGTCATGCGGTAGGTGCTCTGGTTGATATAATCCAGATAGATTGCCACTTCCGGATCATCTGTCTTTTCAAGCTTACTTCCTAACAGCGTTATGAATCCTTGAATCGTATTCAAGGGTTCCTGCAGATCATGTGAAGCCACATACGCAAACTGTTCCATCTCAACATTTTTGCGTTCAAGCTCCTGCATGTATTTCTGCACACCTTCAGCTTTCTTCAGTTCAGTATTATCCAAGTGACAACCGATCATTTTAAGAGGTTTACCATCGCCTGCACGTGTTAAAATATTACCTGAACAAATCACCCAAACAATAGAATCGTTCTTATGTCTGTAGCGCACTTCTGTTTTAAAAGGAATGGCGCCATTGGATTCAATGTGTTTTGCTAACAACGCGTACGTATCAGGAAGATCTGAAGGATGCATCAGCATATTAATCGTTTCCGGAGAATTTTCGAGTTCATGATTTTCATAACCCAACATGGATTTTACACCCGGACTGATAAACATGTTATTCGTCCCGATCTCCCAGATCCAATAGCCGGCAAGCGTATGTTCAGTAATACTGTTGAACAAACCTTCCTTTTCTTCTAATGTTGATTTGAGCTCTGCTAACTCTTTTTGAAGCGCTCCTAGTTCATCCATTCTATCTCCTTGATTATACATATATAGAACTTTATAAAATTATACTTATTTGGCTTTTTTTCCTATTTATTGATAAATATCAATTGACATGTATATCTGAATATAAACTGTAGAAAAATTGACAACATGTTTATATATTGAATGCATAGCAGGAAACTAGTATTGAGCGCATGAAAGTTGAACAATTATATACGGGATGTCTGGCTGAAGCAGCCTATTACATCGAATCAGAAGGGGAAGCAATCATTATTGATCCACTGCGTGATATCCAGCCTTATATCCAAAAACTGGAACGCAATAAAGTAAAACTAAAATTCATTTTAGAGACTCATTTCCATGCCGACTTTGTTTCCGGGCATATAGACCTGGCCGAAGCTACAGGTGCTGAAATTGTTTATGGTCCCAAAGCTGTAACGTCCTTTAAAAGTCATATTGCGCAGGATCATGAAAAACTCCGCATCGGCAAACTTACCATTGAAGTACTGCATACACCGGGCCATACACCTGAATCCAGCTGTTATTTATTATACGACGAAAGCGGAAATAAACATGCAATCTTCACCGGAGATACATTGTTTATCGGCGATGTAGGCAGGCCGGATCTTGCAATCAAGAGTGATTTAACGAAAGAAGATTTAGCAGGCATGCTTTACGATTCACTGGAAACAAAGATCAAAACACTCCCCGATTCCATCCTTATTTATCCGGCACATGGCGCAGGATCTGCCTGCGGGAAGAATATGAGCAAGGATACGTTTGATACCTTAGGTAATCAAAAACAAAATAACTATGCCTTAAAAGCAAAAGATAAAGCTACGTTTATCAAAGAAGTACTCGAAGATCTACTCCCTGCACCATCTTATTTCAGTGTGAATGCGTTGATGAACAAAGAAGGTTATAGAAACACTGCTGAGGTAATTAAACAGGGAAGCATAGCCCTGGATGCTGATGGCTTTGAAAAACTTCAGGAACAAACGCATGCATTGTTACTAGACACCAGAGATCCTGCCGCCTTTAAAGAAGGCTTTATTCCGGGTTCCATCAACATCGGATTAAACGGACAGTTTGCTCCCTGGGCCGGCGTGCTGATCACCGATACAACCCAACCCATTCTTCTCATAACCGATACAGACAAAGAAAAAGAAACGATTATACGTTTGGCCCGTGTGGGTATAGACAATGTAATCGGCTACCTCAAAAATGGCTATCAAACCTGGAAAGCAGCAAACAAGCCGGAAGACATGATCCGCACCATCAGTGCAAAAGATTTTGCGGATCATGTTTTAAGTAATGCAGCATTAAATATCCTGGATGTGCGCAAACCGGGCGAGTATGAAACAGGTCATTTTAATGAGGTCAAAAACGTGCCATTGGATTACATCAACGAATGGACAAGCAGCCTGGATAAGAATAAAACGTACTATGTGCATTGCGCCGGCGGTTACAGATCGGTTATTACCGAATCTATCCTGAAGTCAAGAAATATTAACAATGTTATTGATGTTGCCGGTGGTTACGGCGCGGTGAAAAAAGAATTGGATGCGAAGGATAGTCAATAATTTTTTTTATCTTATATAAAAGGAATAGTAAAACGTTATTCCATTGTTATAAAATACACTAAGTATGGCTTCATTTAACGATCTTATCAATTCAGACAAACCCGTCCTTGTAGATTTTCATGCTACCTGGTGCGGCCCCTGCAAACAGCTGGCTCCGGTTATAGAGAAAGTTGCAACTACCTTCAACGAACGTTTAAAAGTAATAAAAGTAGATGTAGACAAAAATGCATCTGCAGCGCAAGCCTATCAGGTCAAAGGCGTACCAACAATGATCTTATTTAAACAAGGAAAAATCGTTTGGAGAGGATCCGGTTATATGGATGAGGGGCAGCTTAGCAAGACTTTACAAGCTTTCGTTTGAAATAATTAGAAATTAAAAATGTAGCCAAAGACTACGGAATGATAGGCCAAGTCTGAAGAATGGCCAGAGAGAAAATGAAGTCAGAGACTACTAAATAAAAGTCACTAGCCCGTTTCGCTAAATCTAGCGACAGAGAGAAAAATAGTTGCCAGATTCCAGAGTAAAGAGTTTTGACTGATTATTTGAATCAGAAATCACTTATTCCATGGGGTTCAGGATGTAAGCTGAAGGCTTACTTATTACTGTTGTTATGCTGTTGAAATGACAGTAATATGGCATATATACGGGTGAACTACGGGTGAACTGCGGATGAACTGCGGATGAACTATGGGTGAACCAATATTTTTTTTGTGCGGCAATGGGGAATTTTATTTTCCGGCTGGGGGAAATTACCGATGTTGACGGTTAAAAATGAAATCTGCGATTGTTTACATATGCAAAGTTCTATAAAAACAGATACAAATGCCAGTTAAATCTTGTTTTTGAAAAGCATTGTAAAAGATTTAGTTGGCTAGGATAAAGCAGCGGGCTGTTGGTCGTTGACACAACAGCGCGTTGAGTCTTGGTTAAGTATGATATTGACGACGCCAACATGGGTGAAAAAACAAAAAGGCTTGAATTAATT
>JAGKWN010000141.1 GCA_021151805.1 Cytophagaceae bacterium
CAATACTATATAAATTATTTTAAACTTCCAAATACCAAACAACCAACCAACTACGTTTTCAATTGCTTTAACGGTGGATAATTCAAAAGGTTATATCTGTCAGAAGTTTTTTTATTTCAAAAACATTTTTTATAAGAAAGGGATAAAATGTCTAAACTCCTTTATTCATCAATGATACAGCGATAATAAAAAAAGCCGTACCGCAAAATATGTGGTCCGGCTTTTTTTATTTTTATTTTTTTTCGACCTGAAATCAGGCCAAAAAAATTTTTTAAAAAAGTGAAAAAATTTTTTTCACAATTCGATTTCAATTTGATTTTTTAATAAATCTTCCATCGTTTCACGTTTACGAATCAGTTGATGTTTGCCTTTATGAACAAGAACTTCTGCAGGTCTGAATCGTGAATTATAATTTGAACTCATGCTGAAACCATATGCACCGGCATTTTTTAATCCGATGATGTCGCCAGCTTTTGTTTCTTCAATGAACAAGTCTGAACCGAACGTATCTGTTTCGCAAATGTAGCCTACAACGGTATATAAACGTTTATCACCGGCAGGATTGCTTACATTCACAATATCGTGATGTGAGCCATACATCATAGGTCTGATTAAATGATTTAATCCTGAATTTACCCCAATGAATGTGCATGCCGGTGTTTCTTTAATAACTGTACATGATACCAGTAACATGCCGGATTCGCTTACCAGAAATTTTCCAGGTTCAAACCAGATATCTAATTTCTTTCCATAGTTTAAACAGAAAGCATTAAATGAATCGCTCATTTTTTTACCCAGGTCTTCAATATCTGTTACGTGGTCACCTTCTTTGTAAGCAACTTTGAAACCGCTTCCGAAATCTAAAAACGTAAGTTTATCAAATTGCATGGCAACGGAATAAACCACTTCTGCAGCGCGTACAAAGGCATCTGCACTTTTAAAATCTGAACCGCTATGCACGTGCACACCGTTTACAACGATTTCATATTCATCAACCACTTCATAGATCTCGTTCACTTGTTCGATTGAAATACCGAATTTAGAACCTTTATGACCGGTCATGATCTTTGCGTTGCCGCCTGCATCAATATGCGGATTGATTCTCACGCAGCAAGGAACGGTGCTGCCGTATTTTTTTCCGAATTCTTTTAAAAACGGAATATTATCAATGTTGATCTGTACACCATAGTTTACAGCCGCTTCAATTTCAGAAAAATCTACACAGTTTGGCGTAAACATAATATTACTAACCTCAAAACCGGCTTTTAATGCCAATTGAAGTTCCTGAACAGACACTACATCTACACCAGCACCTGCGCCACGCAGTAATTTTAAAATTGCCTGATTGGTCAGCGCTTTAGCAGCGTACTTTATTTTAACGTTTACTCCTGAAAATGCATCGGTCAGGCGTTTATACTGTGAAAGAATTTTTTCACTGTTATAAACATATACTGGAGTGCCATATTCTTTGGCTATTTCAACCAATGGAACTCCCTGGAAAGTGTAAACATCGTTTGTTACTTGCATAATATATAAGTGTATAGAATTGCAAATATACTAATACGGATTTGTCTAGTTTGTATTACAGCGGAATTTTATTCGTTCAGCACAGCGTGATTATGGATGTCATCACCTTGCCCGTGTAGTTCGCCGTGGTTGTGTCTTTTCGACCAACCACAAGCAACTTGTGGTTGGTCGAAAAGACACAACCACGGCAAAAATCATCTTCTTCTATATGCTTTATTCAAAATTTTAGTACCTGCATTTGGAAATTGCAAATTCCCCCATATATTTGTAACCATGAAAACAATGACAGGAACTAAACAATGGTGGTGGTGCGTGAACTAATCGGTTCGTGAACATGCTGCTGTGTCCTGTTTGAAAATATATCAAAAAAGAGGCTTGCTGTTCACGGCAAGCCTCTTTTGTTTTATTCTACCCAGGAAATCCATTTATGAAAACATATAATTTAAAGCTTACCTACAAAAAAATACTTGCTGATACCACCACACCCGTGAGCATGTATTTAAAGCTCCGTGATAAATTCCCGCAGACGATGCTCCTGGAGAGCTCTGATTATCATGGAAACGAAGATATTTATTCATACATCTGCTGTAATCCGATCGCAGGTATAAAAATCGACAAAGGATATTTCTCTGAATACTATCCTGACGGTACCACCAATAATCTCGAGATCGAGCAGGTGAATGTAGCGGAGCAGATCACAAAATTTGTTAAGCGATTTAAAGTTGATGAAAAGAAGTTTCCGTTTACAAGCAGCGGTATTTTCGGTTACACAGCATATGATGCGGTACGGTATTTTGAAGACATCAAAATAAAAACATTTGAAACGGAATACCGCAAAATTCCTGATCTGCAATACCACATCTACCGATTCATTCTGGTATTTAACCACTTCAATAATGAATTAACGATCGTAGAAAATTATCCGGAAGGGGCTGAATTCACTGATAACAGCTCTATTCAGCAGATTGAAGCATACCTGAACAGCCGCAATTTTGCTTCTTACGAATTCAGACTGGCAGATCGTGAAGAATCAAACTTTACGGACGAAGAATTTTTAAAAGTTTTACAAAAGGGAAAAGACCATTGCAGAAGGGGAGATGTTTTCCAGATCGTTCTTTCACGCAGGTTCTCCAGACAATACATCGGCGATGATTTTAATGTATACAGAAGTCTTCGCTCTATTAATCCATCTCCTTATTTATTTTATTTTGATTACGGCAGTTTCAGATTATTCGGTTCTTCTCCGGAAGCACAAATTGTTGTTAAGGGAGAAAAGGCTACGATCTATCCGATTGCAGGTACATTCCGCCGCACAGGAGATGATATCAAAGATTATGATCTTGCGATGCAGTTGTTAAATGATCCGAAAGAAAATTCGGAACATATCATGCTGGTTGACCTGGCTCGTAATGACCTGAGTAGACATTGCCACGATGTGGAGGTAGAAACTTTAAAAGAAGTACAGTATTATTCGCACGTTATTCATTTGGTTTCGAAAGTATCGGGCAAAATGGATAATAAAGATGCGTTCATGAAAATTGTAGGCGACACATTCCCGGCCGGTACTTTATCCGGCGCACCGAAGCATAACGCCATGCAGATCATCGACCGCAATGAGCACGGCAACCGTGGATTCTATGGCGGTGCAATCGGTTTCATTGGTTTTAACGGAGAATTCAATCATGCGATTATGATCCGTACAATCATGAGTAAAGACAATATTCTGTTTTACCAGGCGGGTGCCGGTGTTGTAGACCTGTCGGATATAAACAGTGAATTGCAGGAAGTGAATAACAAACTTGCTGCACTTAAAAGAGCCATTGAAATGGCTGAAAATATTTAACAGCTACTATTATGAATAAAGATATAGCCATACTGGTATTAGATAATTACGATTCGTTCACCTATAACCTGGTGCATATTATTAAAGCATTGGGGTATAAAAACCTTGAAGTACATCGTAACGATAAAATTACGCTCGATGAAATTGAGCGTTTTGACAAAATATTACTTTCTCCCGGCCCGGGTATTCCTTCTGAAGCAGGTATTCTGCTGGATGTGATCCGTCAGTATGCCGGCAAGAAAAGTATTTTCGGTGTATGTCTGGGTCACCAGGCAATCGGCGAAGTATTCGGCGGTACACTTACCAATCTTGATAAAGTATATCACGGCATTGCATCCAAAACAAAAATTCTTGACAATGGTGTATTGTTTGCAGGCTTGCCGCATGAGATTACAACCGGCCGTTATCACTCATGGGTGGTCGATAGAAAAGATTTTCCTGCTGTGCTGGAGATCACAGCTGAAGATGATCTGGGAAAGGTCATGGCATTGAAACACAAAACATTTGACATTGTTGGTGTACAGTTTCACCCGGAGTCTATCCTGACAGAGTTTGGTCAGAAGATGATGCAGAACTGGCTCGAAGCTTAACAGCTTCGCAAATTCCAAATTCAAAAAAACAAATTCCAAACTTTCACCATGGTCTGTGGCACACAGAATATCAATGATTCCGTTCTGTGTGCCACAGACCGGAGAGAGAGATGTAAAAAAGGCTGAAAGCCTTATAAAACATAGCTTGGGGCATCGCCCCAAGAAAAAGAATATACGGATATGAAAGAATTATTACAGCAATTAACCAGCCATTACCGCTTAACGAAAGAAGAAGCGAAGGATGCAATGCTGGCAATTGGAAACGGAACCGTAAATGCAGCACAGGTGGCAGCATTTATTTCGGTATATATGATGCGCAGCATTACGGTAGCAGAATTACAGGGTTTCAGAGAAGCCCTATTGGAAATGTGTCTGGATGCGAACTTGTCTGAATACCAGCCCATCGATATTGTAGGAACCGGTGGTGATGGTAAAGACACCTTTAATATATCAACCTTGTCTTGCTTTGTGGTTGCCGGTGCGGGCATTAAAGTTGCCAAACATGGTAACTACGCCGTTTCTTCCAGCTGCGGCTCTTCAAATGTGGTTGAATATTTAGGGTATAAATTTACCAATAGCAAAGACGCATTACGCAAGCAGATTGAAGAAGCTAACTTCTGTATGTTGCATGCACCGTTGTTTCACCCGGCATTGAAAAACGTTGCTCCGGTGAGAAAAGAAATCGGTATGCGTACCATATATAACATGCTTGGTCCGCTGGTAAACCCTGCCTTGCCTGAATACCATATGCTGGGTACATTTAACATGGATCTGGCCCGTCTATATGGTTACATTCATCAAAGCCTGAATAGCAAATTTGCTGTTGTACATGCACTGGATGGTTACGATGAAATCTCACTGACGGGTGGATTTAAAGTAATTTCTAACCAGATGAACCGTGTGCTTGAGCCGGAGGATATGGGCTTGCACACATACAAAGCGGCTGAACTATCCGGTGGTAAAACAGTAGAAGATGCAGCAAAGATCTTTATAGAAGTGTTGGAAAATAAAGCTACACGTGCACAGAAAGAAGTTGTACTGGCAAATGCCGGCTTGGCAATTTCGCTGGCCAACACTGAAATTTCTTTAATGGATGCGATTGCTACAGCCCGTGAATCGCTGGAGAGCGGAAAAGCATACGAAAGTTTTAAAAAGGCGATTAAGTAAGTTGAAATGAATATTCTTGATAAAATAATTGAACACAAGTGGACAGAAGTGAACAGCAGAAAGACAAGTGTTTCTGTTGAAGAACTTCGCAAGTCTCCTTTATACAGCAGACCAACACTTTCGTTTAAAAAATATTTAAGCAACCCTGCCTTAAGCGGCGTTATTGCTGAACACAAACGTCAATCACCTTCCAAAGGAGTGATCAATGCAAACGTTGATCTGAAGCAGGTGGTTACCGGCTACCAGGCTGCAGGAGCAAGTGCCTGCTCCGTATTGACAGATACAAAATTCTTTGGCGGAACTACAGAAGATTTACTGCAGGCAAGAGCCCTGCTTCAAATTCCGATTCTGCGCAAAGACTTTATGGTGGATGAATACCAGGTGGAAGAAGCACGTGCCATGGGTGCAGATGTGATTTTATTGATCTCTGCATGTTTAACACCGCAGCGCATCAAAGAATTATCGGAGTATGCACACAAACTTGACCTGGAAGTATTGCTGGAAGTGCATAATGCAGAAGAGCTGGAAGGAAACCTGATTGATACGGTTGATGTTATAGGTGTAAACAACCGCAACCTGAAAACATTTGAAGTAAGCATACAGACATCGATTGATGTTGCAAAACACATTCCGGATCATTACATCAAAGTATCAGAAAGCGGCATTGATGATCCGAAAACAATTGTTGAATTGAGAAAGCACGGCTATACAGGCTTCTTAATCGGGGAATCATTTATGAAAACAAATGATCCGGGCGCTGCTTTGAAAAAGTTAATGTCTGAAGCTAAGTAATCAACGAAACCTATAAGGTTTTCAAAACCTTGGAGGTGTAGTTCCAAAATTAAATCTATATAGATTTAAATAATTAAAACAATGAAACTGAAAGTTTGTGGCATGAAGTATCCGGAAAATGTGAGCGCAGTGGCAGCACTGCAGCCAGATTACCTGGGCTTTATTTTCTACAAGCCTTCAAAAAGATATTGCGGCGAAACACTTACAGCAGAATTTGTAAGAAATATTGGACAGCCACAGATACTATCATTACCCAGAAAAGAATCCGCTATAACGCATTCTATAATTACAACAGGTGTTTTTGTAAACGAGTCTTTAGAAGAAGTGTTACGGATTTGTTCGGCATACGCATTTAAGGCAGTGCAATTACATGGATATGAAACACCGGAATTCTGCCTGGCTTGTAAAAGTGCGGGTCTGGAAGTAATCAAAGTATTTCATGTAGGTGAAACCATGGATTGGTCTGTACTTGATCCTTACAAAACAGTTGCCGATTATTTTCTGTTTGATACCAAAACACCCGAATATGGCGGCAGCGGAAACCGTTTTAACTGGGAAATATTAAAAGGGTATGACAATGAAATCCCCTTGTTCTTGAGCGGCGGAGTGGATGAAAGTATTCTGGAAGAATTGGACAATCTGAAAAATGTAAATATACATGCCCTCGACGTGAACAGCCGCTTTGAGCTGGAACCGGGTTTGAAAGATGTTGAACGGATCAGAAAATTTGCGGAAAGCTTAATGCTTAATGCGGAAAGCTCAAAGCGAAAGGCTTAACGCGTGTCGTACATATATATAATATAAGCTATGAAATTAATTACATACAGGCCCCTGGGGCGATGGCGATTTTAAGAGAATAGTAAGTAAGCGATCATACAGGTAAATTATACAAACACCAGCTTTAAGCATTTAGCTTTAAGCTTTAATCATAAGAAAATGTACAACGTAAATAAAAAAGGATACTATGGAAATTTCGGCGGAGCATTTATTCCCGAAATGCTGTATCCGAATGTAGAAGAACTTCGGAACAGTTACCTGAACATCATCAACGATGAATCTTTCCAGGAAGAGTACAGAGATTTGTTGCGTAATTATGTCGGGAGACCAACGCCGTTATACTTTGCAAAACGCCTGTCGGAAAAGTATAACACCACCATCTATCTGAAGCGTGAAGATCTGTGCCATACAGGTGCGCACAAGATCAATAATACTATTGGCCAGATCCTGGTTGCCAAGCGTATGGGCAAAACCCGTATCATTGCTGAGACCGGTGCAGGTCAGCATGGCGTGGCTACGGCTACTGCCTGCGCATTAATGGGTATGCCGTGTGTAGTACACATGGGCGCTGTTGATATGGAAAGACAAAAACCAAATGTGGAGCGTATGCGCATGTTGGGAGCCGAAGTGATTCCCGCTATGACTGGCAGCAAAACATTGAAAGATGCAACCAACGAAGCATTGCGTGACTGGATCAATAATCCGGTAGATACATTTTATATCATCGGTTCTGTTGTTGGTCCGCACCCGTATCCGGATATGGTTGCACGTTTACAGGCAATCATCAGCGAAGAGATCATTGACCAGTTAACAGAAAAAACAGGCAACCCCGATCCTACACATGTGATCGCTTGTGTAGGCGGTGGAAGCAATGCTGCAGGTGCTTTCTATCATTTCCTGGATCAGAAGAACGTAGAGCTTATCGCTGTGGAGGCAGCAGGTGAGGGCGTATATTCAGGTTATTCAGCAGCAACTACTTTCTTAGGTAAGCCTGGTGTATTGCATGGTAGCAAAACTTTATTAATGCAGACAGAAGACGGACAAGTAGTAGAACCACATTCTATTTCTGCAGGTCTGGATTATCCGGGAATCGGGCCTATGCACGCACACCTGTTTGAAACAGGCCGCGCAAAATTCTATAGTGTAACAGACAAGGAAGCATTCCTGGCAGCCTTTATGCTCGCTGAAACCGAAGGAATCATCCCTGCGCTTGAATCTGCCCATGCGGTAGCAGTTTTAGAAAATATCAGTTTAAAAAAATCAGACATTGTAGTCGTTAACCTTTCTGGCCGTGGAGATAAAGATCTTCAAACATACATTACCAGAAAAAGCGAATACCTAAAATAATTCGATATGGAAACATCAATAAAAGTTTCGAACAGATTAACAGAATTGTTTAAAAAGAAAAGCAACAATCTGTTGAATATATATTTTACTGCCGGTTATCCGGGATTGAATGATACAGTAACGGTGTTGAAAGCTCTTGAGAAAGCGGGTGTAGATATGGTTGAGATTGGTATGCCGTACTCAGACCCGGTTGCTGACGGACCTGTTATTCAACAAAGCAGCCTGGATGCCATCAACAACGGCATGACCATAAAAAACCTGCTTACACAATTAAAGGATATCCGCAAAGAAGTAACCATACCAATTCTGGTGATGGGTTATTTCAATACCGTTATGCAATATGGTGTGGAGCGTTTTATTAAAGAGATTAGTGAGATTGGCATTGATGGTGTGATTCTTCCGGATTTACCGTTGGATGAGTATACCGGACATTATCAGTCTTTATGTGAATCACACAACATCTCTAATGTTTTATTGATCACACCAAATACATCCGACGAACGTCTGCATCTTATTGATGGCATCACGCAGGGCTTTATTTACATGGTTTCTACAAACAGTACCACCGGAAATGATGCCAAAAGCACAGAGCAGAACCATGATGCATATTTTGATAGAATTAAAAATATGGGACTGAAAAGTCCGCGTATGATTGGTTTTAATATCAAAGACAAAAAAACATTTGCAGATGCGTGCAAATACGCAAATGGAGCCATTATTGGTTCTGCATTTGTAAAAATGTTAGCCAATAGCCATTTGCTGGAAGATGATATTATTCAATTTGTAAAAAATATTAAAG
>JAGKWN010000020.1 GCA_021151805.1 Cytophagaceae bacterium
TATAAATACTTTTTAATGGAGTTGGCAATCTCTTCCATTTCAGCCTGCGGTACTTTTAATTTTTCGCGGGCGAAATTAATGTCCTGAACCGTTTGTAAAGGGATCAGATGTATGTGTGCATGGGGTACTTCCAGGCCAATCACGGCAACACCTACACGCTTGCATGGGATTGCTTTCTCAATAGCAAGAGCTACTTTCTTAGAAAACAACATCATTTCAGCTAACAAGTTATCTTCTACAGCAAAGATATAATCAACCTCTTTTTTAGGCACAACCAGTACATGTCCTTTTGCTAAAGGAAACACATCCAGGAAAGCAATACATGTATCTGTTTCCGCAAGAATAAATCCAGGAATTTCTTTTGTAATGATCTTGGTAAAAATACTGGCCATACAATATTATCTTCCGATGTCTAATATTTCAAATTCAATCTTACCTGCAGGCACATCTACAATAACGGTTTCACCCACACCTTTACCAAGCAGAGCTTTACCGATCGGTGATTTCAAAGAAATTCTGCCAGACTTTAAATCAGCTTCTTCTTCTGAAACAAGTGTATATTCAACAGTATGTCCTGTCTTCTTATTTTTTATTTTCACTTTTGTAAGAATAGACGCCTTGGAAGTATCAATCGTACTTTCATCCAGCAAACGTGCATTCGAAACAATTTCTTCTAACTTGGAAATTTTAAGTTCTAATAAGCCTTGAGCATCCTTTGCAGCATCATACTCAGCATTTTCACTTAAATCACCCTTGTCACGCGCTTCAGCAATCTGAGCCGCGATCTGAGAACGACCTTTCGTTTTAAGATGGTTCAACTCATTTTTCAATTTGTTTAATCCCTCTTCCGTGTAATAAGATACTTTACCACTCATAACTAATAATATACTTCCGACTATATAAAATAAAAAAACGGTGCACCCGATGCGTACCGTTTAGACAAAGATAAGAATAGTTTTGCTATTCTTCAACCCCCTATTGTTATTATGTTGATATCATTATAAAATCTTGCTGGTATGCCATTGCATGATTTTTTCGCCTAAAACGTCACTGATTTTGCGATAAGATTCAAAAGTCCAGCCGGCAATATGCGGAGTTAAAATTACCTGATCATTTTCTTTTAAATCAGAGAAAATTTTTGTTTGTTCTTCTGTTAGTGTAGTTAACTTTTCGTTTTCCAATACATCCAACGCTGCGCCCCGCACTTTACCTGATTTTAGCGCTGCTGTAAGATCCTTTAAATTGACAATCTCGCCTCTCGCCGTATTGATCAGCCAAAATGGCTTATCAACAGCATCTATAAACGCTGCATTGATCCAGCCTTTCGAAAAATCATCCAGTGGAATATGCAGACTGATGATATCTGATTCAGCCTGTAAACGCTCAAGACTTACCTGCTCCGCGTGTTTACACGAATAATTACGACGGTATTTATCATAGGTAATTATTTTACATCCAAATGCACTGAGTCTTTGTGCTGTTTCACGCCCCATGTTGCCATAGCCAATGATCCCCACCGTCATGGAACTCAGTTCATACCCACGGTTTTCTTCGCGAAGCCAGTGATTATTTTTTACTTCATTATTCGATTTTACAATATTATTCAGCAGCGCTAAGATCATCCCGACTGTTTGTTCGCCCACAGCTACTTTATTGCCTTCTGATGCATGAAACAAAGCAATGCCCTTCTGTTGCAATACTTCTTTGTCAATATTGTCAACACCTGCACCAGCCCGGCCAATGAATTTTAGTTTCGGACAGGATTCAATGATCTTTTTGTCAACACGGAATTTGCTTCGTATGATCAATCCTTCGTACTGAACCAGTGCTTCAATACATTTTTCTTTGGGCCATTCAGGTTTGTAATCGTACGCAATTCCTGCGCGGTCAAGCCACTGAAAGATCGCGGCATCCAAATCATCAACAATTAAACAGCGCATTTCCATACATGGTTAAAAGGTATAAAGCAAATGTGCGACCGAAAAATAAATTCCTAATCCTAACAGATCATTCGCTGTTGTAATAAACGGACCTGAAGCCAGTGCCGGATTTACACCAAATCTGAATAAAATCAATGGAGTGATCGTACCCATGAAAGAAGATACCAATACCACACAAAACAATGCAATGGAAACAGTAATAGCTAAATCCAGTTCTTGTTTTAAAACAATATTAAAAATAAATACCAGGGTTGAAATTGCCACACCATTGATTAATGAAACGATGAATCCTTTCAGAAAACGATCCAGTTCCATACCAATATAAGTCGAATCTCTGGCCAATGATTGTACAATCATGGAAGAAGACTGAATCCCTACGTTACCACCGGTAGCTGTAATCAATGGAATAAAGAATGCCATGGCAGTAACCTGGTGAATCACATTTTCAAACAAGCCAATAAACTGTGCTCCTAAAATCCCCCCGATCATGCCCACAATCAACCAGGGCAAACGGCTTTTGGAAAGCAACCATACAGAGTCATCTTCCTCTGCATCATTCGAGATACCGGCCATCATCTGACGTTCCAGATCTGCCTGCTCGGTAATCAAATCGATGACGTCATCAATCGTAATTCGTCCTAATAACTTGCCTTGTATATTTACTACCGGAACGGTTTCCAAATCATACTTACGCATCAAATCTGCAACTTCTGTTCCGCTTCTGTATGACTCTATGCTTTTCACCATCGGGTCGAAGATATCAGCGACTATCGCATGTTCATCAGAAAGCAATAATTTTTTCAATGACAGCAAACCAAGTAAACGCATATTATCATCTACCACATAGACAGAAAATACTTTGTCTACATTCTTAGACTGTGCACGAATCTCCTCAATGCAACGATCAATCGTCCAGTTCAGGTTGGCTTTGATTAATTCTTTCGCCATCAAACCGCCGGCACAATCTTCATCGTAATGCAACAGGTCGATGATGTGGTCTGCCTTCTCCGGGTTCTGGATAAACGCAATTACTTCTTCACCGGTCTGGATGGAGAGTTCATTGATAATATCAACGGCATCATCCGAATCTATATATTCAATAAAAGCTGCGATCTTTTCCGGAGAATAATTTTTTAAGATCCTCAAACGGATATCCGTATCAAGCTCTGAAATAACCTGCGCACTCTTTTCTGTTGAAAGTATATTTAAGAGCACAACAGATTCTTCTGTCTCAAGCTCATATAAAATAGTCGACAGATCCTGTTCAGGAATTTCCTCAACCAGCTCAAGCACAGCTTCGCTGTCTGCAAGCGTTAAATGCTGCTGCAGCACCTGAATAAATTCTTCTGTCAGTTCAAATGCCATATTATTTACCTGAAATCAAATTGGTCAATTCAAAAAACTCTTCAACAGATAATTGTTCTGCCCGTTTATCAAAGATAGGTAAATCCATAGATATGTTTTGCACGTTCACTGATTTGAGCGCATTTCTTAATGTTTTACGTCGCATGTTAAAACCCGCCTTAACAACTTTGAAAAACATCTGTTCATCACACGGCAATGTTACGCGATTGTTTCTTCTTAAACGTATCACCCCAGACTTCACTTTCGGCGGTGGAGTAAACACATGTTCATGCACCGTAAATAAATATTCTATATCATAATAAGCCTGCAGCAATACGCTCGTAATGCCATAGGTTTTATTACCGTTCTTTGCAGCAAAACGTTCAGCAACTTCTTTCTGAAACATGCCAACAACTTCAGGGATCTGCTCTCTGAAATCAAGCACTTTAAATAAGATTTCGGTAGAAATGTTATAAGGGAAATTTCCAATGATGGCAAAAGAACCAGGATACCATTCTGAAAGATTAGCCTTTAAAAAATCTCCATGAATAACATCTTCTTCTTTTAATGGAAAAACTTTCTTCAGGTATTGAATGGATTCACCATCAATGTCTACCACACGAGTATGGTATTCTTTATGCTCGAGCAGGTACTTCGTTAATACACCCATCCCCGGTCCTATCTCCAGTACTTCTGAATAATTTCCGTGGAGAGTCAAAGCTTCAACAATATCTCTGGCGATTTGCTGATCATTCAAAAAGTGCTGTCCTAAATGTTTTTTTGCTTTAACCTTTTCCATATTCCCGAATTTTGCCCGAAGTTACATAACTCCTTTCAGCAATCCATACTCCGTTTATGAAGGATATAAACAATAAACTTGTGTAAAGGTGCTCTGGCTATAAAAGTAAAAAGCCTCCGACGAAAGAGGCTTTTTAGGAAACATTACTACTTTAACTAAACGAGCAAGAATTGTTAAAGATTTTTCAAACTAAAAATAGCTACGAATAAAATTTTAAGAGCTATCCGCATCTGTTAATATATACCACATAACAAGGCTTAAGTAACCGAATTTATAGGAGTTTTTTTAGAATAAATTTTCAATTGATTGAATTATATAAAGAATTGTAAAACTTCTGTGATATCTTTTGACTATCTTTGACTTGAATAATATTTTATAAAATGACACCAACTATAGCATTTGACAGACCAATCATAGGAATTACGCTGGGTGATTTTAATGGTGTAGGTCCGGAGTTGATACTAAAAACTTTTTCTGAGCAAAAAATACTAAAAATTTGTATTCCAGTCATTTATGGAAATTATAAATTATTTGCGAAGTATAAAAAAATCCTTGGTCTGTACGATGAATTGAATTTTCATTCTATAAAATCTATTTCAGAAGTTCAGCCCCGCAAGATCAATTTAATGGTTTGCTGGGACGATGATTACGAAGTTACCCCGGGGCAGCCAAGCAAAGAATCCGGCAAGGCGGCGTTTTTATCGCTGGAGAAAGCTGTTACCGATGCACTTGCCGGAAACATACAGGCGATTGTAACAGCACCAATTGATAAAAAGAATATACAGCAGGAAGGTTTTGCCTTTGCCGGCCACACAGAATACCTGGCTGAGCGCTGTAATGTAAAAGACAACCTGATGGTGATGGTTAGCCCGACCATGAAGGTAGCCCTTGCGACTGCTCATATCGGCATTGCCCAGGTTTCAGCCAACCTTACCAGGGAACGTTTGCTTACAAAAATCAATCTCTTGTATCATTCTCTAAAAAATGATTTCGGGATCTTAAAACCGAAAATTGCCATTTTAGGTCTGAATCCGCATGCCGGAGAAAACGGAATGATGGGTACGGAAGAACAAACATTGATTGCTCCTATCGTCAAAGAATTAAAAGACAAAGGTTTACTAATATTCGGTCCATATCCGGCAGATGGTTTCTTCGGTCAGCATCATTATTCTAAGTTTGATGGTGTATTGGCTATGTACCACGACCAGGGCTTAGCACCGTTTAAGGCTTTATGCTTTAATGAAGGGGTTAATTTTACCGGAGGGCTGCCATTTATACGCACTTCTCCCGACCATGGAACTGCATATGACCTTGCCGGAAAGAATTTAGTAGAGGAAGATTCGTTCCGTTCAGCAATTTATTTAG
Organism: Cytophagaceae bacterium; assembly: GCA_021151805.1. Lineage (GTDB taxonomy): Bacteria > Bacteroidota > Bacteroidia > Cytophagales > Cytophagaceae > Cytophaga. The sequence continues at coordinate 5,449 of JAGKWN010000020.1, forward strand.
CCTGTGACTTGGTAAAAAACAGCCAGTTGGTTAAAAAATAACTGAAAATGAGGAAATATGAATCCACAACCCTTTTTTAAGTCAATTGAATATTATAACTTTGCACCCCATCCTATAATAGTGTATGGAAAAGAATAGGTTAAGAGATTTCGATATAGAGATATCCCATATCAAGGAAAACGTACTTCACAGATACGATTTCCAACTTAACGATACCTTCTTTACTTTATTTGAAGATAGCTTAATCCAGAAGGGATTATTGGAAGTAGTTGTTGAACTTGAAAAGACTCCCTTATTAATCCGCATGAACTTTATCATTAAAGGTAGTGTAGAATTGATTTGTGACCGTTCTTTAGACCCGTTTGAACAACCGATTTCATCTGAGCAACTCCTATTATTTAAGTACGCTGAAGAAGACGGAGAGATAACAGAAGAAATCATTGGCATAAAAAGAGAAACCATAAAAATTAATGTTGCTCAATATATTTACGAGTTCATTAATTTAGAGGTACCGATAAAAAAGCTTCATCCACGTTTTCAGGAAGAAGAATCAGATAATGACGAAGATACATTACTGATCTATTCAACTGAAGATGAAAATGAAGAAAAGAGTGACGCATCTGCTGAGGATTTAATAGATCCGAGGTGGTTGGCACTAAAGAGTTTAAAAGATAAAAGTAAGTTAAACTAGTAATAAAGAAATGGCTCATCCTAAACGCAAAATTTCCAAAACAAGGAGAGACAAGAGAAGAACTCACTACAAAGCGGTTGCTTCTCAGTTTGTTGAATGCTCTAATTGCAGCGCACCTGTCCTACTTCACATAGTTTGTCCGGAATGCGGATACTATAGAGGTAAATTGGCAATCGAAAAAGCCTTAGCAGTATAATCTGATGAGGTTAGCACTAGATGCGATGGGAGGAGATTTTGCTCCCAAGGCTATCATTGAGGGTGCCATCCTAGCCTCTGATTCTCTTCCTGCCGATGCAGAAATTATTCTAATCGGCAAGGAACAGCTAATCCGTGAACATTTGTCTCAGCTTGAAGGAAACAAGAGCAGAATACAAATTGTTCATGCCGATGAGGTAATCAGCATGGCTGAACATCCTACAAAAGCCTTTTCACAAAAACCTAATTCTAGTATAGCAGTAGGTTTCCATTTACTGAAACAAAAAGAGGTTGACGCTTTTTGCAGTGCAGGAAACACAGGTGCTATGCTTGTAGGGTCTATGTTTAGTATCAAACCTATCGAAGGTATTCTTCGTCCTGGTATTGCCGGCTTTATGCCGCAAGAATCAGGACGTTTTGCTGTTATCATAGATGTTGGTGCAAACGCAGATTGTAAGCCAGAAATGCTCGCTCAGTTTGCGGTGATCGGTTCTTTATACACGAAATATGTATTCGGAATTGAAAACCCTAAAGTGGGTCTAATGAATCTTGGAGAAGAAGAAGAAAAAGGAACGATCCTTACCTTAGCTGCACACCAGCTGATCAAGGATCTGGACAACATCAACTTCGTAGGAAACATTGAAGGTAGAGATTTATTTAACAACAAAGCAGACGTAATTGTTTGCGATGGGTATACAGGCAATATCATCCTGAAAATGGGTGAAACGTTTTATGATTTAGTTTCTAAGCGTGGATTTGATGACAACTTCTTTAACATGTTCAATTATGAAGAAGTTGGCGGCAGTCCTATTTTAGGAGTAAATGGCAACGTAATCATTGGTCATGGAATATCTTCGCCGAAGGCAATCAAAAATATGATGCACCAGGCATACCAATTAACACAAGCCAAAATCTCCGAAAAAATTAAAAACGCATACAGCTAATCTCAACAACTAGAAGATGGGCAATGTAAAGGCATGTATCACCGGTATTGCAGGGTATGTACCGGATTATATTTTAACAAATCAAGAATTAGAACAACTCGTTGAAACATCTGATGAGTGGATTCTTTCTAGAACAGGTATCAAAGAACGTCGCATTTTAAAGGGAGAAGGCCTGGGTACTTCTCACATGGCTGAACAAGCAGTGAACAGCCTCCTTGCGAAAACAAATACCGATCCTTCCGATATCGATTTACTAATTTGCTGTACAACAACTCCAGATTATGTTTTCCCGGCAACAGGAAACCTAATCTCGGATATGTGTGGACTAAAAAACGCATTCAGCTATGATATGAACGCTGCATGTTCGGGTTTCCTATTCGGACTTGTAACCGGTTCACAATATATTGAAAGCGGCAAGTTTAAAAAAGTGATTGTAGTAGGTGCAGATAAAATGTCTGCTATCGTAAACTACAAAGATCGTAATACATGTATTTTATTTGGTGATGGCGCCGGCGCAGTACTTCTGGAACCGAATAACGAAGGTTACGGAGTTGTAGACAGCGTACTGAAAACAGACGGTTCCGGTGCACAATACCTGATCATGAAAGGTGGCGGTAGCCGCCGTCCTGCTTCATTGGAAACAGTTATGAACAGCGAACATTTTGCTTACCAGGAAGGTGCAACTGTGTTTAAATTCGCTGTAAAAAACATGTCTGATGTTGCAGCAGAGATCATGGAACGTAACCAGCTTACTGGCGACAATGTTCAGTGGTTGGTACCACACCAGGCAAATAAACGAATCATCAATGCTACTGCGGAACGCATGAATGTTGGGCCGGAGAAAGTAATGGTGAACATTGAACGTTACGGAAATACCACAAGCGCTACCATTCCATTGGTGCTTTGGGACTATGAGAAACAACTTAAAAAAGGTGATAATTTAGTATTAGCTGCTTTTGGTGGTGGCTTTACCTGGGGATCTGTTTATTTGAAATGGGGTTACGATCCTAAATAAACACATTGTAATTGTTTACTGAAATATTAATACATAAGATTGTTAACACATAACTGTTAAAACTTTTAAAACAGTTATTCAAAATTAAAAGACTGATGAAACCAAAGGAAATTCAGGAATTGATTGACTTTATTGCAAGCTCTGGCTTGGCTGAAGTAAATATTGAAACAGAACAGTTTAAAATAAACGTTAAAAAATATCCAAACACTGCTGTTAAAGCTGCGGATATTATAATGCCTGCATTACCACAAGTTGCACCACAACAAGTATTACCGGTAGCTCAGGCTCCGGCTGTTACTGCTCCGGTTGCAGCAGAACCTAAAGCTTCTGCTCCTGCTGCTGATTCAGCTAATCTGATTACAATCAAATCTCCAATGATCGGTACGTTCTACCGTTCTTCGAATCCGGAAACTCCTGCATTTGTTAATGTTGGTGATGTTATTGAAGCAGGTAAAGCAGTTTGTATCATTGAAGCAATGAAATTATTCAATGAAATCGAATCTGAAATTTCAGGTAAAATTGTTAAAATCTTAGTAGAAAACGCTACTCCAGTTGAATACGATCAGCCATTGTTCCTGGTTGAACCTAAGTAATCAATTGTTGTATAGTTCATTTTACTGGAAAGATATATGTTTAAGAAAATATTAATTGCGAACAGAGGTGAAATTGCACTACGTGTAATCCGTGCTTGTAAAGAGCTTGGTATTAAAACGGTTGCTGTATACTCTGTAGCAGATAAAGAAAGTTTACACGTACGTTTTGCAGATGAAGCAGTTTGTATAGGCCCTGCTCCTTCTAATCAATCGTACTTAAGCATACCAAATATCATTGCAGCAGCAGAAATTACAAATGCTGATGCAATTCACCCGGGTTATGGCTTCTTATCTGAGAATGCCAAATTCTCTCAGGTCTGTGCTGATTATGGAATTAAGTTCATTGGTGCAAGTGCCGATATGATCAATTCCATGGGTGATAAAGCTTCAGCAAAAGATACCATGAAAAAAGCCGGCGTACCATGTATTCCGGGTTCTGATGGTTTGTTGGGCACCGTTGAAGAAGGTATCAAATTAGCCAATAAAGTAAAATACCCTGTGATCCTGAAAGCAACTGCCGGTGGTGGTGGCCGCGGGATGCGTATTATCCGCAACGACGGGGAATTTGAAAAAGCATGGAACGATGCAAAGCAGGAAGCTGGTGCATCTTTCGGTAACGATGGTTTATACCTTGAAAAATTCATTGAAGAACCTCGTCACATTGAAGTTCAATTATTAGGCGATAAATACGGTACGGTTGTTCACTTGTCTGAAAGAGATTGTTCTATTCAGAGACGTCACCAGAAATTGGTTGAAGAAACTCCTTCTCCGGTTATTACTGAACGTTTACGTACTAAAATGGGTGAAGCAGCTGTAAAAGGTGCTAAATCTATTAAATACGAAGGTGCTGGTACAATCGAATTCCTTGTTGACAAACACGGCGATTTCTATTTCATGGAAATGAATACGCGTATCCAGGTTGAACATACGATTACTGAAGAAGTTACGGGTGTGGATCTGGTTAAAATGCAGATCAAAGTTGCTGCAGGCGAAAAACTTGAAAAGAAAAACCACTTGCCATTACGTCATTCTATTGAATGCAGAATCAATGCGGAAGATGCTTCAAACGGATTCCGTCCTTCACCGGGCAAGATCACAAACTTCCACATGCCAAGCGGCTTTGGAGTGCGTGTAGACAGCCATTGCTATACTGGTTATACAATTCCTCCAAATTACGATTCAATGATCGCTAAGCTTATCGTAAACGCTCCTACGCGTGACGAAGCATGTGACCGTATGAAACGTGCTTTACAGGAATTTGTAATTGAAGGTGTGAAAACAACGATCCCTTTCCATATTAAGTTAATGGATGATCCGCAATTCAGATCCGGCAAGTTCACTACTGCCTTCCTTGAAACATTTGATTTCTCTAAAATCTAAATAATTGAAAGTCCCGCTTAAAGCGGGACTTTTTTTATGCCTCTTACCTTTTACAACCATGGATAGAGTTATTTGTCATATAACAAAAAAAGAGTTTCCGAAAAATGAATGTTACCAGGCCGATTTCATTCGTACATCTTTATATGAACTGATAAAAAAAGACTTTCCCGATCTTACACCAGAGTCTTATATATCATTGACTGCTTTGAATACCTACCGGAAGAAGGATCTGGAAAACATCATCAACAATGAAAACCGCGAGCTTTCCAGCCTGGAAAAAGAAGTGGTTGAATCAATTACACGCAACCAGATTCTCTCGGATAACATAGAGCCTGACCTGAATGACTCATTAACCGTTGGCCAGCGTATAGCAGACAGAATCGCCGAGTTTGGCGGCAGCTGGACGTTTATCATAGCCTTTTTTTCATTTCTGGTGATATGGATGCTGATCAATATCGTTGCTTTCACACAAAACCCTTTTGATCCCTACCCGTTTATCCTACTGAACCTCATTCTCTCCTGTATTGCTGCTATACAGGCTCCGATCATTATGATGAGCCAGAACAGACGCGAACAGAAAGATCGTATGCGTAATGAATATGAATACAAGATCAATTTAAAGGCTGAACTGGAAATTAAATTGCTTCATGAAAAACTCGATTATCTAATGATCCATCAGAATAAACGCATGCTTGAAATACAGGAAATTCAGGTTGATATTTTAGAAGACATCATGGAAAAAATGAAGACTCAATAAATATGATGCGGTATATTTTTCTTTTTATTCTTACAGGATTTTTAACTGTCGATAGCACGGCTCAGGTACAGGGTAATAATCTATCTCTGGTACTTGGCTTTGGCGGCACTTCCTACAGAGGCGACCTGAGTCAATCGTTTCAAAGCTGGGGCGGTACCTTCCATGCAGGTATTCTGTTTAATAAAAAGAAACGTACCAATGGCTACATTCATTTTATGCTGGGCGGTGTTAGAGGTAATAATCCGTCATACACATACAACGATACTGCAACAACAACTCCCAATAATTATTTCAAGACTTCATTATTCAGCGTTGGCTACGAACTACGGATACACATATTAAAAAGAGCATCCTATTCGCTCTATCTCAGTCCGGGTGTTGCTTTGCTGCGCTACAATCCAAAAGATGAATATAATAATCCGTATTCAGATCAGTTTGCAACACGCGCCCGGGGTGAAGAATACAACAACATAGCATTAATGTTTCCCATTAAAATAGGTGGAGCATATTATCTGCAGAATGGTTGTGGCATAGGTGTTGATGCAGGCTTTTTAAATCCCATGACAGATTATATTGATAATATTTCTGATTGGGGAAACCGCAAGAAAAAAGATAATCTGATGCAGATAAATTTATTACTCTATATTTCGATAAACCGGAATACAAAAGAATAAAATCAAAAAGAGTCCCGATAGCTACGGGACTCTTTTTTTACGCGTGAACCAATTCACGACTTTCAATATCTATGGTTTCAACAAGCGTTACATCCTGTATCTCCACTCCGATCAGCCATTCATGGCGGTGCTTCTCATAGATGTCTGTAAGAACTTCCGGCAAAAAATTACTGGTATTGGTCATCGTTTCTGAACGCGTTTCATATTCATTTACAAACTCACCATTATTCTTAATGGCAACTTTCAATTGATAGTTTACAACAAAGAGTTCCATGGTATTTTATTTATTAGGGGTTTCAGTCTGATTGTGTTCATCCTCCGGTCTTGGGTAGCATTTACTGAAGAATTTATTTTTCAGGTTTGAACGTTCCTCATTGGAAAGATCATTCCATTTTGCTTTCAGGTGCTGCTTCCAGGCCTCACGTGGATTTCCTCCGCCGTGGCCGCAGCAACAACCGCCACCTTTACCTTTGAAGCCTCCGAACAGAATTTTAGATAATAAGATTATACCAAACGTTTGCCAAAGATTAATTTCCGGACCGTTGAACAACGCTGGTACAAGCCAGTTCCACAAACTCATGGTTACATATCCCACAACAAAGATGATCAGGGGAACACCAATTGCTATTTTTGCGATGATTATAATTTTATTTTTCATGACCTTAATGATTTAAATAGTTAAGCTGATAATTTCAATTGTCTGATGCTATAGTTCATCATACAATTCCTGTAATTTTTTTCTCAACGATAGTATTGCATACCGCTTTCTGGACAATAATGTATTTACACTAACACCTGTTATCTCGCTGATCTCTTTAAAAGACTTGTCTTCGAACTCGTGCAGCAACATAACCTGGCGTTGCTCCGGCGGCATCTCTGCCATGGCAACTTCTATTGCTTCCCAGATTACATTGCGGGCATATACATCTTCAGGTGTATTCTTAAAATCCGGAAGTATATCTTCCAGCATAAGCATTTCTGAATCTTCACTCTTGCCCTGGAAACCTAAGTCTGACCATGCATCCGGTTTCTTTTTTCTATAGCGATCTGTGATCTTATTACGTGCCACAGAAAACAACCAGGAACTTACTTTGTCAATTGATTCTATACTGTCGTAAGCAGAAACAAATTGAAAGAATACGTCCTGCAGAATGTCTTCTGCATCTTCGAGCCGAGATACACGCTTACGGATAAATCCTAACAGGCCCCCGCGCTGGTTCTTAAAAACCTGTTCTATGTGTGCTTCCTGACTACTTGCCATTTTACTTTTGAATTCCTTCTAAAGGATAGTCGAACTGCTGAAAAAAATATTGTATAAAGATTAAAAATAATTCGAAGAATTCAGAAATACCGATTAAAAATACTGAAAATCAATAATTTAATCTAAACTATATTGAATCAAAGAATCAAATCAGGCAATATTTCTTTCACCTCGCACCCTATTAAACAAAAAAGATATTTTATTATCAGGTGTAATTTCATTTAAAATCTCTTCGCCTTTTGTACGAATCACCAGGTAATCCAATGCAATGGGTTCATCGTCTTCATGTACAAACAATTCAATATTTACCCACAACACGCCCCCTACCTGCAACACAGTAAATACCGGTGCATACTTATCAATGTGGGTGATCTTTTCATTAAAGGCCTGAATGATCTTTGTCTGCAGCTCTTTATCGATCGATGATACAGACAGGAGCTTTACATTTTCAGAAAACAAGACGATCGGGTAATATGCCATCGCAATCGAAAAGATTATACAGAATACCGGATCCACGTAGTCTGCATAGGCTTTGTAAACTGTAAACTGCAAACAATATGAAAACGCGACTGCAAGTACAATCGATAGATTGAAAAAGATATCAGTCTTCCAATCGAGTGCATCGGTCTTTAGTAATGCAGAACCGATTTTTTTACCGCGGCTGTTAATCACTATATAAGCTAGCAGATTAAAGAACAAAGTAACAAGTGCATAGAGAAACATGATGCCATGCGCTGTCGGCTCAGGTCCGCTGAATATGCTTCCCAGCGACTCACCGATTGCTTTGATACAAATCAGAATAACCATGAAGCTACGTATCAGATTCAATACAGGTACATAACCGGCAAAGCCCAGCGGATGGTTTTCGTCTTTAGGTTTCTCTTTTAATCTGGATATGTATATGGTCACCAGACCAATGATGGCGCTGATTACATAAGATCCGGCATCTACTTCAATGATGTTGGACTCGGTCAGTTCATTAAAAATAAGGCTGCAGATCATCAACGCAACCACGATGTAGAATGAAAATAGCAGTGAATGGTATTCGATTTTGCTGTTGTTTGCGACCATATAAAAGGGGATTATAAAACTACAACTAAGAGATAATAAAAAAGAATCAGAATAATATTGAATGTGTAAATATAAAAAAAAGCACACACCGGAATTCCTTCGATGTGTGCTTTTTTAAAAAGTCTATGTTAAATTATTCAACAACTTCCGCTACTACTTTCTCCTCTTCAATCACTGGTGCGTCTTTTTCAATTTTCAGATTTTCAATAATGAATTGCTGACGCTCCGGTGTATTCTTACCCATGTAGTACGCAAGTAACTTCGGTATCGTAATTTCTTTCGTAAGGATAATCGGGTCCAAACGAATATTCTCGCCAATGAAGTGACCGAACTCATCCGGAGAGATCTCTCCTAACCCCTTGAATCGGGTGATTTCAGGTTTAGAACCAAGCTTTGCAATTGCCTTTTGCTTTTCTTCTTCGCTGTAGCAATAGATGGTTTCCTTTTTATTACGCACTCTGAAGAGTGGTGTATCTAAAATAAACAAGTGCCCGTTACGTACAAGATCCGGGAAGAACTGCAGGAAGAATGTCATCAATAGTAAACGTATGTGCATACCATCCACATCGGCATCGGTAGCGATAACCACGTTTTTATAGCGCAAACCTTCCAAGCCATCTTCAATATTCAAGGCATGCTGCAGCAGGTTGAATTCTTCGTTCTCATAAACGATCTTCTTCGTGAGTCCGAAACTGTTCAACGGCTTACCACGCAAACTGAATACGGCCTGTGTTTCTACTTTACGGGACTTTGTAATGGAACCGCTGGCAGAATCCCCTTCGGTAATGAATAACGTTGACTCGTAACGTTTGTCTGATTTCTCATCGTCTAAATGGTAACGGCAGTCACGTAGTTTTTTGTTATGCAGGTTGGCTTTCTTCGCACGGTCGTTTGCCAGTTTTTTAATACCGGCAATATCTTTACGCTCACGTTCAGATTGCAGGATACGCTTTAACAAGGCATCGGCAGCAGCTGAGTTCTGGTGCAGGTAATTATCCAGTTCACGCTTTACAAAATCATTTACGAAGTTACGAACCGTAGGTCCGTCGTGCGCCACGTTCTGCGATCCCAATTTTGTTTTCGTCTGCGATTCGAATACAGGCTCCTGTACACGTATAGCAATAGCTCCGATGATCGATGAACGCACATCAGAAGCATCAAAATCTTTTTTATAATATTCTCTTACCGTCTTCACAAGCGCTTCTCTGAAGGCCGCTAAATGCGTACCGCCCTGCGTTGTATACTGACCGTTCACAAACGAATAATATTCTTCGCCGTATTGTTCCCCGTGTGTTAAACAGATTTCAATATCATGGCCTTTCAAATGAATAAACGGATAACGGATTGATTCTACATCAGCTTTGCGCTTCAATAGATCCAATAAACCATTTTCAGAATAATACTTAACGCCGTTATAGTTGATCGTCAAACCTGCATTCAGGAAAGCGTAGTTCCACAACTGCTCTTCCAGAAATTCCGGAATGAAATAAAAATTTTTGAAGATGGTATTATCCGGCGTGAAGGTGATCATTGTACCGTTCTTTTCGGTCGTTGCAGCTTCTCTGTGATCTTTTACCAATTCACCTTTTTCAAATTCTGCAACTTTTGTTCTGCCATCGCGGATCGATTGAACTCTGAAATAAGCCGACAAAGCATTCACCGCTTTCGTTCCGACACCATTCAAACCAACCGATTTCTGGAACGCACCGCTATCATATTTACCGCCGGTATTGATTTTGGAAACGCAATCAATCACTTTACCCAACGGGATTCCGCGGCCATAATCACGTACTTCCACTTTCTTATCGGTGATGAGAATATCAATCTGCTTGCCATTCCCCATCATGTGTTCATCGATGGAGTTATCAATAATCTCTTTTACAAGTACATAAATACCATCGTCCTGAGCGGAACCATCGCCCAGTTTCCCGATGTACATACCCGGTCTTAAACGGATATGTTCTTTCCAATCGAGTGAACGGATACTATCTTCGGTATATACTGGTTTTTCAGCTGCCATGTGGAATTGGTCTTTTTTATTTAGTCGCAGGAACAATTTACAAAAAATCTCTGAGGGGTAAAGACCGGATTATCCACAGCAGATCAGGGCTTTCATTAAATTTTATTAATCAACTAACTATGAATAGGATAAGTTTTTCATTGGATACAATATTTTGAACAACTTCCTTATCTTTGCTTCATTGATACTTTCCCCAATGAAAAGAATTGCCTTATTACTCCTTTCAGCAGCAACTTGTTTTACAACATGGTCCCAGTCCATTCCACAGCTGGATTCACTATTGCATGTACCCGGTTTGTATATCATTGCTTATCCGGATGATGGCCCAAAGGATGCCTTGAAGGGATTGAAACCTCTCTTTTGTAAAGATCAAGCTGTGATCAGTACCTTCCTGCATGCAATGGAACTGAAGCCTGATACAAGCTGTACCGGAAATGCTTATTACAATTACATCATTCATTTTTCTTCGGATCATAAACCTTTAGACTGGGTTGGATTATGTTTTAATAAAAATCAAAAAGATGATACCCCTACGCTGAATAATGGGAAAGATGAATATTATTCCTTTAATCCCAAATCGCTTTCCTACCTGAAAGATCATTCTGCCATTATCAAAGAACGGACATATACATGCGTGACGCTACAGAAGTCCAGGGAGTTTTACAATTTTCTAAAACAAACACCGGAAACCTATTTTATTCCGGATGTTTATGATTCTGCTTTTACAAAATACGATGGATCTGTTTTATTGCAGTTTGAATATGCCGATAGTTTAAGTTATGAAGACGGTGAAAAATTTATCCAGGATAAAATTGAAAGCATCGCTGCTTCCAAGGATTATTTTTATCATTTAAAAGTAGCACATTGGTTAAAAACCGGATTTACAACAAAACAAATTGTTCTACATATTAATCAGAAAAACTTATTGCCTGCTGCAACCTCCTATACAATTCAGCCCTGGAGTTCCTACGGTCCTATAACTTTTAGAGTTTATAGCAACCAGTCCAAAACGATCGAAGCCTACTTCAAAAAATAAATATGCTTACTCATAAAAAAAGCCCTGCATCTATTACAGAAGCAGGGCTTTTACTTATATAAAAGTCGATCAGTTATTGATCACTATCTTCTTAATTTTATCTCCTTGTCTGATCAGGTCAACAACTTCAATGCCTTCTGTTACTTTACCAAAGCATGTATGTTTACCATCTAAGCCCGCTGTATTTTTACGGTTGTGGCAAATAAAGAATTGTGAACCACCCGTATCTTTGCCTCTGTGAGCCATAGATAATACACCACGATCGTGGTATTGGCTTGGATTACTGGTTTCACATTTTATTGAGTAACCTGGACCGTCTAAACCGGTACCTGTAGGACAACCACCCTGAATAACAAAGTTGGGCACTACACGATGAAAATTTAATCCATCGTAATACCCGCTCTTTGCAAGTTTAACAAAGTTGGCTACTGTAATCGGTGTATCCTGATCAAAGAATTCTACTTTCATTACACCTTTATCGGTGTGTATTTCTCCAGTTGTCATATGTAAGTTATTTTAACAATAATACGACTTTTTGAATAAAAGTAACCAATCGAATAATTATTCTCCGGCGATTTTCTCACCACTTTTATTTATGAAATAAGAATTTTTTCCGTTGTTCACCAGGTAAACTTTGCTGTTTTCCGGGTCCTGTTTGATCCATAAAGCTTTAACTAATTTCGTTTCAACTCCATCCTGATTCAATAAACACCACTTCTTTGAACGGCAAACAGGAACAGGCATTACATCTGTTGTATCCATGAACGTATAGAATTGCGTGGATACGACTGTACCATCTGTACGCAACAGTGACCACAAATCATTTTTATTAACCTTAATGTGATTCGGCTGCGCCAGAATAATTTCTTCGTATTCGGATGCCAAAATCCGTTTGCCGGATGCGTTCATTAATCCTTTTTTACCATTTTCAGTGACAATGTAAAACGACAATATACCCAAGCGACTTGTTTCAATAGCCGTGTAAACAGGTTCTAAAATATACTTACCGTTGCTATTAATAATACCTGTGTTGCCACCTTGTTTTACAGCGGCTGTACTATTTGCAAACGCACCGGCTTCATCAAAGCCTATATCAAATTTTACAGCTTGTTTTTTGCCGTTGTAGTAATACCATTTGTCTTTTTGTTTAACACGAATTGCGGTAATAGAATCGCCGAGACTTACCAGTTGAAATGTTTTAGTAACAAACACGGAAGTTGTCAACGGTACCAGCAGATCCTGCTGGGCACTGTTTTTTTGATCGGCATGTGCCGGTGTTTCCCCTACATAATATTCGTTGAAGACAGATGGGAAGATCTTTGCATACACAGGTTTTACAATAAATGAATCTTTAAAATCAATCATTCCATACAAACCATTTTCTTTTACAATGGCTGAGCCGTTTGCAAAATCAGTAGCTTCCACATATTTGGGTTTGATGTATACTTTACCTTTTACAGAAGCAAAACCATACAGGTTATTTTTTTTCACGCGGAAATATCCATTCTTATACGGCGCCACCTGCTGATATTCCACCGGCAATATCACACTGCCGCTTAAGTCCAGCAAGCCATACTGATTGTTCAGCTTAGCGATTAAGATATCTGTCTTAAATACATCCAGCGAATCATAAATGGGATTCTGCGTTACTTTACCAACATTATTAAAGATGCCCCATTTACCCTCCTGGTTAAAAATAATATCTCTTGGTGAAATTTTCTTTACATTTTCAATATTCGGTTCAAGCAAGAAGCCTCCGTTGACATGGTTCACCACACCCAATTTTCCATCCTTCTGGATCAATGAACAATTGGGCGACAATACCTGTGCCACCGTGTACTGAGGATTGATGATAAACTTGGTGTTGTCTTCATCAAACAAGCCCCATACCCCATTCTTCTTTACCCAGGTCAATTCAGTACCATGAATCGCATACATATCAGTATACTGATGCGCAATTACAGTACGTCCCTTATCATCAATCAATCCCCAAAGACCATCTTTAGAAGCCCAGGCTTTATTGTATCGGAAGTTCAGGATTTTTTCATATTGTACCGGCACAATCAGGTTACCGTTGCAATCCAATACGCCGCACAAATTTCCTTTCTGAACAATCGCTTTGCTGCTGCTGTATGGTGATACTTTCGTAAAGATTGGTTCGATCACCATCATTCCCATGATATCTGCATATCCCCAGGCCTTTTTTTCTTTATCATAAAAAGGGAACAAATCTTCCGGACAACTGTTGCCTTGTTGTGCCTGAAGCTGAACAGACAATAAAATCAGGAAAATACAAAGTGTTCTGTGTATCAATTTCATATGTTTGTGCTGTAATCGTGCCTATGTTTTGAATAATGCGAAATCGCAATTTGGTTACAATATATCAATATCTTGTCGGGTTTCAGATTTTACTTACCCATTTATTCCCTTCAATATAATAACGCCAGGGTTTATCTTTATATTCTGCTGCATAATCAATACCTACACGTGTCGTAGCCTGAATAGCCGGCACCGCAATATTCCGGTCTTCTACCCAAACCGTATCACTCAGGAGAGAAATTTTATTGTGCAGTTTGGTTATGCCCAATGCCTGCGCCAACGCGCCCGGCCCAGTAGTTAATGTCTTATCCACTTTTTGTTTCTTGCGGCGTTGCAACATGTAATCAATACCTTCCAACGGTTCAACTGATCGTATCAATATGGCATGCGGAATTTCTTCTACATTCGTAACAATATTAAATAAATGATGGATGCCGTAACACAAGTATACATACCCTATCCCGCCTGTATTATAAAATGCCTCTGTTCTGGGTGTCCGTTTGTTGTTGAATGCATGTGATGCTTTATCTTCAGGAGCCATGTAGGCTTCCGTTTCTGTGATCATCCCGGATGTCACTTTTCCATCAATGACTGTTACCAGTACTTTGCCCAGCAAGTCTTTACTGATCTGTAAAACATCTGCACGCGTGTAAAATGAAGCCGGTAATTTAGAATACATGTTTTAAAAAGAAATTATACAATAGGTTGTATCTTTAGTATCAGATCAAGAAATCTTAATTTGATAATTCAGTATTTTAATGTTAATTTATATTATAAATTTAACCATTATTACTTAAAGAGTAAGCATTTAAAATATACGATATCTTATGTTAAAGTCCGGCTATTTTTTCAAACCAGCATTCGTTTTAAGCATGATCTTCTTATCTGCTACAAAACTGTTTGCTCAATCAGAAGATGAAATTGATTCTAAAAAAAATTCATTTAAAATTTCTCCTCAACATTTCATTACTTCAACGTTCCTAATATCTTATGAGCGTTACCTCGGCAACGGAACAACATTTCAATTATCGGGCGGGATTCTGGCAGCAGAGAAAGATAACTCGGACTCGTATTATGATTATAATGTTGGTGCTTATGTGAACTCAAAAGCTAAAGACAAAGCAAATGGCGGTATGGTTGAAGGGATTCTGAAATTCTACTTCATCAAGGGCCAATACAGAATGAGCGGTTTATATGCAGGTCCTTATGGAAAATATTCCAATAACCGTTTTCATATCAACTCAACCGCATATGTAAATAACGTTTCGGTATTGAACCCGGTTGATTACAGGATTGAAAGCTATGAAGGCGGCGCTGTAATCGGTTATCAGGTGATTATAAAAAATGCCTTTGTGATGGATATGTTTGTTGGCGGCGGTATTAAATCATCTACCAATACATCTCCTCCTACTTACAATACAGGTGATTCTGATCCTACATTCTTTATCCTGGAATCTCAGGATACCAACGGTATCATTCCAAGAGCAGGATTCCGTTTAGGATTTTCCTTCTGATTTATTTCACAAGCATATAACCACTAATCAAACCTGCCTTGAAAGAACATTTCAAGGCATTGTTTTTTGTATAAACATATACCTGCGATCGTTGCGAAAAATCTCCTGCATCGCTTACAATAATATCGCCTGTATGTTTGTTCATGGCAAGACCATAAAAATTATTACCGGCTGCAGCTATAGCTAACTGCTTTGAACTGCCTGTCAGTGTTGTATTCAGCTTGTATACATCTCCATCAATCCAATAGATGCATTTATCAACCGGATTAAAATTCAATTTAGAAGCATAACTTGTATAATCTGCTGCAGAAATTGTACGCTCAATGCTTCTGCTCACGGGATCTATACAAAGCATTGCCGGCAAAATAGATTTATCCTTGCTCCCATCACACAATACCCAGAGTTTATTATTTGCATCCTGGGTTATGGAAGAACTTCCAAAACCAATGTCCATACTATCTGTAAGCAGGTTGGTTTTCGTATCAATTAAATATAGATAGCGGCTCGCCGGACTGGTAACGTACAAGGTATCCTTAAACTCCAGTAATTCTTCTGTCCAGTAGTTAATGGAAATTTTCTTTTCAATCGTTTCGGTAGTGGTATTCAAAACAGAAACACCTTTCCCATATAAGTCTGAAATATAACCTTTGTTGTTTGACGCAAAAGTAATATAACGTGGTGAAGTCAGACCGCCGATTGTTTTTGTATTAACAAAATCATCATTCAACACTTCAATTTTACCAGAGTTATTTACTACCAAATAAAATTGATTGTTGAAATAATCGAGCGATTGACATACGTCGCCGGCTTGTTTATTATTCTTCAGAAAAAACAAATCCTGTGTCACCTGATTGGTTAGCGTATCAAAAAAGCTCACACCGCCATTGCCCGACATGAAATTGCCTTCATTAACAACATAAATGCCTGTATTGTGCAGATCCGGTAAAGGATCTCCTTCCTTTACCGGTGGTGTGCACGAATAACATACAATGATTAAAATAACAAAATGACAGATTCGACGAAACATTAGTCAATTTTAATAATTTTTTGTGTATTGTTTCCAACACGAACGAAATAAATACCATTTGTCCATGCAGAGGCATCAACTGTACTTGTTGCTGTTACAGGTTGATTGATCAAGGGAATGCCTTGTGCATCAAAAACAGTAACGGTTTCTCCAAGGAATGACTGATTCAATAATGTCATTTTAAATTCACCTGAAGATGGGTTTGGATAAATAGCAAACAGGGCTTCTGACGCATAAGATACAGACGTTGCCAGATCATTCTGGTTGATTACACCAACAGCATCCAGGTCAAAACCACTGGCAGCACCTGGTGTTGCAAACGGATCATTAACCGGATTGCCCAATGAATCTTTCGTTGATGATACTAAGTCTGTTTTCCCTATTACATCTACAAGCTTCACATGTGTAATGTTATTTACATCCAGAAGAGGGTTGTTTTTCAATTCTTCCAGATCAAACGGAGTTCCATAATTAGCAACATACTTACCAGCTAAGTTATATAACAATGCAGCATCCGTGGTAGCATAAGCGCCCGTTTGTACAAAGGCATTTGTTTTTGATACAGCCGGGAAACGCACATAATTAACGCCATCCGAACTTACTTCGACAAAAGCCAATTCCAGATACTGATTGCCATCATAATCAAATCCATTTTCAAATACAGCAAAATCAGGACCGTCGCCGTTTTTAATCGGAGCTTCAAACTCAAGCACTGCTGTACCATTATCACCTAAAGAAATTACCGCATTTACACCTGCTTTTTGAGTTGCATTTTCTTCAGTACCATAGCTTGCATATCCTTTACTCTGGTCATCAATATTCTGGTAGCCTCTTGTTACTGTAGCTGACTTTGCCCATGATTTGAATAAAGGACTGTCTTTAAAAATTGCTTCTGTGCTGCCATCAATAACCGCTACATCATATAATGGTTCGTTGAAATGATCCAAAGCGAAATAAGCCGGTGTGGTCATATTATAACCGCTTCCGTTCGATGCAGACATATCAAATACCAAACTGTCTACCACACCTAATTTGCGGGTATCGATCCATCTCCATGTTTCAAGAATATAATCTTTACTGTTATCTGAGAATCTGAAATCTGCTAAATAAACCTTAACCGTATCATTGATTGGAGCGTTATTTACAAAGCCAGTAATTGTTAACAACAACCAATCTTCTCGGTTGCCGTCATTCCCACCAAAAGGCTGTGGGTTAAAATAATCACCATTCTTCATACTGAAATATGCATAGGTAGTATTAGCAACATAAAAACCTGTTACATTTTTTTCCTTTGCACTGCCTGTTAATTCAACAACAGCGCCGCTTGCACCAATTGCATATTTTTCACTTTTGCCGACACCAGCTTTAGGGTATGCCGCATACATGTTTTTGTAGCCTGCAGTAGTGTTATCTTTTATATTTGAATAGGCAAAACCACCACTCCAGTAATTCCCCCATACTTCATCGATGGTATAGATATTTTTAAAATAAGCATCACCATCAGCAAAGCCTCCTGTCTCATCTGCACCTTCCCAATAACCGGAAGTACCCAGTGGTAAGTCTTCAAACGTAGATGTTGTCTGCGAAAACCCAGTAATGGATTGTGCAAGAATTAATAAACTTGTAAACAGTTTTTTCATGTTGTATTTAATTGAATGTGTAGGAAATTGTTAGTTGGTAATTGCGCATAGGCATTGGCCTGCTTGCCACAACCTGATAGGTTTTATTAAAGATGTTATTGACACGTGCATTTATTGTCAACTGTGATTTCACTTTAGGTAAACGGATGTGAATAAGCACGTATGCATCAAACAAATGATAAGGGTTTAAATAATCTGAATTATCTGATGTTGTAAAGCTCCAGGAAGTATAGTTGTATATAACTCCAGCTTCGGTACTTTTACGCTGCACAGCCGCTGTCAATGAGTTTTTATACAGCGGTACATAGATCAATTGCTTACCGCTTCTTGAGTCGTTACTGGCCAGGTCTGATTCATTGGTTGATTTTGTATAAGCAAACGTATTTTTTATACGAACCGAATAAGCTGGCGCTGTACACGAAAGTGCTGATTCAAGTTCAATACCTCTTGACCATACGCGCTGTATGTTGTCTGGCGTCCAGATACCTGCATTCGGCGTCCAGAGAATCCAGTCAGCTATTGTTCTGGTATAACCGGTGATGTCTTGATACAAACCAATGCGGTTAAACTTTTTTTCGAATGTGATACCACCTTCAAACCCCCAGCCGTGCTCAGGCTTTAAAGAAGTATTCCCGCCGGGATTCCAGTACAGGTCATTCAAAGAAGGAATGCGGTAATTATATGAGGCCAAGGCATGGAGTTTCATAAAGCTCAATGTCTGATAATCTACGCCCAGCGAAGGCGTCAGCGGAATCCAGTTGGTGCTCCATTCCTTGCGGATGGAAGGAACAATATTTATTTTTTTTGAAAGAACACTTATGTTCGAAGAAATAAAGAATGCCAGCTTATTCTGATACACCTTGTATTGACTGAAGTTATCGGATGCTGCGTTTTGTATGATTGCCTGCGTACCGGCCAACACATTTATATTACTTGTTATTTTATATCTGTATTCCAGTTCTGCCTGAATCAGGGAACTATTAATAACAGAATGTATAGCTGACGTATCAGATTCGTATTTCATTTTATCAGTCTGCAATCCGACTTTACTTTGTACAACACTTCTCTTCCAGGCATACATCCATTGTATGCCCTGCTTCCAGTTTCGATCGTATTGAACAGCATCCGAAAAAGGCACATTCGTTGTACCAGGCAAATCACGGTTCATCTGCTGGTACCAGCACCAATACTTCAGTGTATGATTTTTCAACCGGAAGCTATAATCCAGATAAATTCCTTTTTGAAACTGAGCAGCGTGTTCAAGCGTGCGCTTCTCTCCGTTTGAATAATAGGCCATATTATTATCTGCCTGCTTATAATACGCAGCTACATACAATTGCTTTGTAGTGTCGCCGATACGTGCTGATAATACAGGTAATACAGAACCATAACTGCCCAGCTGAAAGCTAGCCCCGAATGTTTTACGTTTAACAAAATTGTGTTCGTTTGATAAATGAATGCTGCCGCCAATAGCGCCGCTTCCCATGAGGGAAACCTGGGAACCGTACTGCAGCTGCATATTATTGAATATAAAAGACGGTACGGTAGAATAATCCAGTTGTCCGGTGGTAGGACTGTTCATGATCATTCCGTTCATGGTCGTCTGGGTTTGCGAGGCTGAACCTCCACGCACAGAAATACTGGCAAGCGAAGACATGCCGTAGGATTTAATATAAACTGCCGACTGGTTGGTTAATACATCTGCTAATGAGCCGGGGTTGTTGGTTAAATACGCCGAGTCAATACGAATGAATTTACTGCCGGCAGAAAAATCTTTATACCGATAACTCTCGATTTCAATCAGCGCCATTTCATAAACGGAATCTGAACGAATCTGTGCATATAGGTATTGACTGCTTGTTAGGGATACCAACAGCAATGCCATGCGGAAAATAAAGTGCGTAACAACGTGCATCAAATGATCTTTAAATCATTCGGGCTTGGAGATTCAGGAAGATAAATGCAAGAACACAGTAGAGGACTACTATGCCGGAGACTTACCCGCTAGCCTTTTCACCGAAAGCTTCGAATATCTTGATACTGGCAGGTCTTCTGACTTACTCGTTGTATTTACCTTCCCATCCCGATAGCTATCGGGACAGTGGCGAAATCAAACACAACACATTATGAGCTTACAGCAGCGGGAACTGTTTCGGACTTACACCGAATTCCCTTTTAATTATTTCAAACATTGAAATAAACCGGTAACGAAACAAAGGTAGGAAAATAATTATGAATTATGAATTATGAGTTGCGAATTGTATCCACTACTACGAAATGAATTAAATCAGTTGGCAGGCTTCTGATGACCATTGGATTGCTGCCAATTAACCGCATATATGTATGGGATAGGACTTTCTAATGCCATTACTATGGCTTATATACGGGTGAACTACGGGTGAAGTACGGGTGAACTACGGATAAAGTACGAGTGAACTACGGTTGAAAGCATTAAAAAAACGAAAAAAGTATCCAGAGCTTATTACAACATTTTGCAAATCACTCTGAATACAAAGATTATTTCTATACAGTTAGTTTTAGATTACAATTGTTTTAGTTGTTCGATTGTAGCAACCGGATCTTTTGCAGAGAATACATAATTACCGGCTACTAATACGTCTGCGCCTGCAGCAACAAGTTTCGGGCCTGTTACTTCATTCACACCGCCATCAATCTCTATCAGTACGTTTGCATTGTTTTCCTGAATCAGTTGTTTCAGTTCTCGTACTTTCTGATACGTATGCTCAATAAATTTCTGTCCGCCGAAACCCGGATTCACAGACATCATACAAACCAGGTCGATATCTTTAATCACATCTTTCAACAGATGTATAGGTGTATGGGGATTGATTGCAATACCGGCTTTGCAGCCAACATCTTTGATCTGATAGATCATACGATGCAAATGGGTACATGCTTCGTAATGCACAGAAATATTTGCTGCGCCGGAATCTTTAAACGTCTGAATATATTTCTCAGGATTTACAATCATCAAATGTACATCCAGCGGTTTGGTTGCATGCTTATTAATTGCCTGCATCACCGGAAATCCGAATGAAATATTTGGCACAAATACGCCATCCATAATATCAATATGAAACCAATCAGCCTTGCTGGAATTGATCATTTTAACATCCCGCTCAAGATTAGCGAAGTCAGCAGATAATACACTCGGTGCTATAAGTACGTTTCCCATAGTTGCAAATATACGAAAAAGCTCTCGCTATAATTTAATCCATTTTAATATTTCTCTGCCATAGACAGATTCAACGATAATCACGTAAAATCCCGGGGCAATATGTTGAAAATCATTTTCAAGATGAATCAGCTTTTCATTCGACTCATACGCACCCGTATAGATATTCCGTCCTTGATTATCAATAACATTCAACGTATATGAATCATTTAAGCCGGGTACTTTTAAGGTAAGAACGCCTGCCTGATATGGAGTCGGCGCTAAGATGAAATTCGATTGCTGCATAAAGACCTGTGCAAAAATATCCGCCTTCGTAAAATCAGGTACCCCATACCCTTTCAGGTTTGTTGGGTTCTCATAGGCATCGCAGGATTGATACAGCATACTTGTCAATTCCGTTCTGGAGAGTGCAGGATATGCCTGCATCATACCAGCCAGCATACCTGAGATCATTGGTGAGGCCAACGATGTGCCACCGGTTACCAGGAAACTTCCATCGGGTGTTATGCAGGTAATATTTACGCCCGGCGCCGAAAGATTGGGCTTCATGCGGCCATCTGCGGTGGGTCCTACAGAGCTGAAGTAAGCCTTTGTATTATTCCAGTCAACCGCTCCTACCGTAATTATATTCTCCGCATCTCCTGGTGTAGTGATATATTTCCATGCATTGCTGCCCTCATTGCCTGCCCCGCATACAACAAATATCCCTTTCTCATAAGCAGTGTTCGCCGCATATGCAATAATGCTCGTATGTCCATTCATATCGGCATAGGTATAATCTTCCGCAGAATTATCAAACGTATTATAGCCAAGCGAAACTGCAATAATATCTGCCCCACAGCTGTCTGCAATTTCTGCGGCCCGCAACCAGTTGTATTCTTCCAGCTTGGATTCTGTTGCTTCCACTTCTGTACGCAGTAAAATATAATCAGCATCCGGTACTACGCCGACATAATCTGGAGCCTGTGCTGCAAGTACTGATAATACTGCCGTTCCGTGATAGTAATCATCAAATATATTTGCATTGTTATCGGCCACATCAAACATATACAACACCTGATTGTTGCTCCACAAATGCCGGAATGCAGACAAGGTATCCACGCCGGGGAAACCCGCATCGGTAACCGCAATCAGTATATCATTTCCTGTATACCCCATTCGATGCATTTTTGTAATACCCAGCTTATCTGAAAAATCAGCAGCACGATTCTGTTGTGCGATGCCCTGAATAGCCTGGGTGTTCCTATTAAATGATGTTCTGAATGAAGTACGCGATGAAGCCACACAAGGCAGCGCTGCGGCATCATTATACGCTGCAACCGAAGCTTTTATGATAACTGCGTTGAGCCATTTGGAAGTATATATAATTTCACAACCGGTAGCTGCAATCTGGTCTATGTATACTTGTGAAACAGGTAAGTCCGACGAATCAATCGGGATCGCATGCTCCATACGTTTTGCAATACTTTTAGGAGATAAAAATGCTGATGGATCATTGATCGCAAGCGTGCCATGTTTATCCTTTAAATAAAGCACGTATGGATTGTTCTGTGCCCACAGCACAGGTGAAACAAATAAAAAAATAAGTAAATAAATGAATCGGTTATGGCTTCCCATAAGCAACCAGTTTTTCTTCCCGGATACTTCCGAAATCAACTAAATACTGACCAATGTGTTCATCACTGGTATTATATGAAAGGAATTCATATCGTTTATAGATCATGCCCACATTCTTTGCATATACACGGTTTCTGTAATCTTTAAACACCAGGTTTTTACTTTGCTCTTCAACAACATTACAGGTTTCAGGAAAATAATTATTGTTTACCGTATAAGGCTTACCCAAATTGGTTGCAGTAACATCATCTCGTAAAAAAACATTCTTTGTATTCGCATCCCACACTTCACCATTTGATAAAGGAAATACCAGTCGTACAAAATTGTTGCTCGCTTCCTGTATGGTTATCTGGTTGTGGTCAGTCGTAAAAGACCATACAGAATCTGGTTCTACAGGCCAGGGCTTCGTTGCATCAGCCCTGTAGTAACGATATAATTCGTATACCAGCGTATGATTGTAATGAAATGTATCATGAATAACCTCCCGCATCTGAAAGGTTGAGTCAATGGTATCACTACTATATTGAATGGAATGTACATCATAAATACGATAGCTGCCGCTATCTGTAGGGAAATACTCAATGCCCGTTAATGCCGGCACCGAATCATCGTCCCGCTTACAGGACATACATGCATTCAACACAAGTAAAAAAAATGTTATTCGTATCATTCGTCCTGTTTAAAACTCGATTTGATCCAACCGCCGCCAATCACATCTTCGCCTTCATAGAATACAGCTGCTTGTCCGGGTGCAATCGCTTTCACATGTGAATGGAAAGATACACGCATCTCATCCCCGATCTGCTCAATCGTTGCCGGTGTCCCGTCATCATTGTAGCGAACTTTCGTGATGGATTCCTTTACAATGCCTCTCAGATTTTCATACTTAGACATATTCAATTGATCTACCCACATACCGTTGCGGTTTAATCCATCTTCCCTGCCTAATATAACCCTGTTCTTTTCTTTTTGAATTTCAGTAACAAAAACCGGATAACCCAGCGTTATACCCAGGCCTTTGCGCTGGCCAATGGTGTAGAACGGATACCCTTCGTGTTTACCAACAACAGTACCGTCTTCCAATACAAATTCACCGCCCCGCACCTGTTCTTCCAATCCCGGGTTGCGGCGTTTCAGAAAACCACGATAATCATTATCGGGAACAAAACAAATCTCATAAGACTCGCTTTTATTCACCAGGTCCATAAAGCCGCGCTCGGCAGCCATGGCACGTATGTCTGATTTATGTAAATGTCCCAGCGGGAACATGGTTCTGCTCAAGCTCTGTTGCGAAATTCCCCACAATGCATAAGACTGATCTTTGTTTTCATCCAGTCCTTTAGAAATAACAAAGCGGTTATTTTCTTCACGCACTTTCGCATAGTGACCGGTAGCAATAAAATCACAATCCATTTTATCTGCCCGGCGCAACAACGAATCCCATTTAATGTGTGTGTTACACAATACACATGGGTTTGGGGTTCTGCCATCCAGGTATTCTTTATTGAAGTGGTTGATTACATAATCACCAAATTCTTCACGTATGTCTACTATATAATGCGGAAAGCCCAGGTTCACGGCAATATTGCGCGCGTCATTGATAGAATCCAGACTGCAGCAACCGGTTTCTTTTTTACTGCCGCCCAGATTTGCATAATCCCAGGTCTTCATGGTCATACCAATCACCTCATAGCCTTGTTCGTGTAACATAACAGCTGCTACCGAACTATCTATTCCACCACTCATGGCAACCAATACTCTTCCTTTTTTACTCATTTCCAGTGAATTCCTTTTTAAACAAGGTTGTAACCGCAAAAACGCTTACTTAGTTTCTTTTATTATTAACAAATTTATGAATAAATTATCCCATATTTAGATTTAATTACAGAAGAACATACATAATGGGATTAACAATTCCGGTAATATTAAGCTCGGTAAACAACCTCTCTGACGCAAGATACGCAGCAGGTATGGGAGTTGACATGATGGGTTTCGAAGTTGAGCCAGGTGCTGAAAGATATGTTAGTCCTGAACTGTTTAAAGCAATCGTATCCTGGGTTGCAGGAATTCAAACAGTTGTAGAAGTAACAAACCTTACGCCGGAGTTG
Organism: Cytophagaceae bacterium; assembly: GCA_021151805.1. GTDB lineage: Bacteria > Bacteroidota > Bacteroidia > Cytophagales > Cytophagaceae > Cytophaga. Next base: position 30,507 of record JAGKWN010000020.1, read on the forward strand.
CTTGCTTCCATTCAGGAAAATTACCAACCTGATTTTATTCAATATGAAAAATTAGCAGGTATCTCACCTGACGCCATTCCTTTTACTACCATTCAAAAGATCCCTTTTGAAAAAAATATAAATACGCTTGACACAATTGGTAATCAAATAAATACAGAATCCAAATATGTATTGTTTGAATTGAGCCACTGGTCTGAATGGAGAACACACCAGGATAAAATCAAGCAAATCAATTCTCACTTCCCGGCATTCTGGGCACTTCCGATTGAAAAAAATGATATTCCGGCTATTAATGAACTTGCTCTTAAAGGCGTTGCATTAAAAGGTGGAGATGAGCAACGACCAGGCTGGAAAGACCTTGATCAGTTGATTGATATACTAGAAGCATTAGAAGAAAATTAATTTACCTTATGAAGAGTTCGATTTTTACACTGACACTGAGTCCGGCATTTGACAAAAGCACCTCTGTTGATCGTGTACAACCTGAGCATAAATTACGTTGTGACAGTCCTATCTACCAACCCGGTGGCGGCGGTATCAATGTTTCCAGGGCCATCAAAAAATTGGACGGCAGATCCGTTGCTCTTTACCCAATTGGCGGTAATACCGGCAACCATTTCAAACAACTGCTTACGGAAGAAGGTATTGAACAAATAACCTTTCAGATTAAAAACTGGACACGTGAAAACTTTATTGTAGTTGAACGTGAAACCAACCATCAATACCGTTTTGGAATGCCAGGTTCTGAAATTTATAAAGAAGAATGGGAACAGATGCTTGCTGTGATTCAGGATCCGGCAAACGATTTTGAATACTTTGTAGTAAGCGGCAGCACTCCTAAAGGTGTACCCGACGAATTTTATACACGCCTTTCACAGATCGTGCTTCAGAAGAAAGCACGTTTGATCTTAGATACTTCCGGTGAAGCTTTAAAACACTCTTTAAAAGAAGGTATATTCCTTTGCAAACCCAACATCAATGAATTAAGTGAAATGGTGGGCAAAGAACTTGTGACCAAAGAACAACAGGAAGCGGCAGCGATGGAAATCATCAACTCTGGTAAAGTAGAGATCCTGGTTGTTTCTCTTGGCGGTGCCGGAGCTTTCCTTGCTTCTAAACAGGGTATCTTTCACGTAACAGCTCCAACGGTAGAAAAGAAAAGCACAGTAGGTGCAGGCGACAGCATGGTGGCCGGCATGGTATTAAGTTTATCACGTGGCAAAAGCTATGAAGATGTAATTAAATTCGGTGTTGCCTGCGGTACAGCAGCAACTATGAATTTTGGTACAGAGCTTTGTAAAAAAGAAGATGTAGACCGCTTGTATGCACAGCTTGGCGGAAAATAATAATCTGTTGATGAAATAAGAAATGAGTAAAACGATAGAAACCTCTACAACAAACGGAATGCCTTCAGGTATTCCGTTTATTGTTAGTAACGAAGCCGCAGAACGATTCAGCTTTTATGGCATGAGAGCTATACTTGCTGTGTTCATGACCAGTTATTTACACATGACCGAAAGCAGGTCTACCGAGTGGGCACACACGTTTACTTCTGCCGTTTATTTTACCCCCATCTTAGGTGCTTTCCTGGCCGATATTTTCATAGGGAAATACCGTACAATCTTATTTCTGTCCATTGTGTATTGTTTTGGCCATCTGGCCCTGGCAATCAATGAAACAGAAAATGGTTTATTCTGGGGCTTACTGTTAATCTCCATCGGTGCCGGTGGTATCAAGCCCTGCGTGTCTGCCCATGTGGGCGACCAGTTTGGTGAAAAGAACAAACACCTGATCGAAAAAGTATTCTCAATCTTTTATTTTGCCATCAATTTTGGCTCCTTATTCAGTACTCTTCTTACTCCTTACCTGCTTGAGCATTACGGTCCGGCTTATGCATTCGGATTACCAGGTATATTGATGTTCCTTGCAACCGTAGTCTTCTGGATGGGAAGAAAACAATATGTGCATGTACCTCCATTTGGTAAAGCCTATTTCAAAACCGTGTTTGGCAAGGAAGGTTTGGCAGCCATCGGCCGACTGTTATTCATTTACGCTTTTATTGCCATCTTCTGGGCTTTATATGACCAGCATGCGAGTACCTGGGTATATCAATCCAAAAGTGCATTCCTGAATAAAGACATCAGCATTTTCGGCATATGGGAGTTTACCTTACTTCCATCACAGATACAGGCAATCAATCCGGTTCTCGTTCTTGTATTGATTCCTTTATCCGCATGGTTTATCTATCCGGCACTTAGCAAACTTATTCCGCTACGCCCCTTAATTAAAGTATTGATTGGAATGTTCCTTTGCGCAGGTGCATTTATGATTGCTGCTTATATCGAACACAGACTCTCTCAGGGCATCGAAACCAGTGTGTGGTGGCAGTTCCTGGCATATCTGGTGCTGACCATGGCGGAAGTGATGGTTTCGATCACAGCGCTGGAGTTTTCATACACGCAGGCACCAAATGAAATGAAATCAACTGTGATGGGAATCTTTATGTTTTCCATTTCACTTGGTAACATCCTGGTTACCGTTATTTCAAATTATAACAACCTACCTGAAGCCGTTGCAACAATAACAGCCGGCTCCAAAACATACATCTCTTTGAATGATTATACACCGATTAAAGGAGAGAAAATAGAATTCGATGGCGGATCCGGTTTAGCTACTCTGCAGCAAAACTCAAAAACAAAAAAGATCGATACCATTCCGCTTACCGGTACCTATCTGGTTGGAGCCATTGACCCGGCATCCAAACAATTTACCCTGGAAGATAACGGCTGGCATGCCATTGAAACCATCAAAACAGCCAATATGGAAGCCGGTTATAAAGTCGTATTCCATCGTTTCAAACACGAAGCATATTTCCACATGTATGCATTATTGATGTTTGTTACAGCGATTTTATTCATTGGTGTAGCTGTTAAATATCAGGGAAAAACTTACATTCAGGTAGAGCGCGAATAAGCTCTGCCTGAAAATTTTCGATAGATATTTCTTTATATCAATTAATTAGTATATATTTGTATGTCTTTTGAGTAATGTGTCAGCAAATGGCTGGCTTAATTCACAAGGAATGTGCGTGTGACGCACCGCTGAAAAAATACCACCCCAATAGTCTCGAGGTAGACTATGCTACTTGTCAATCTGTTTCTAGGATTAATAGATTTTGATGTCCCAAGGTATTTTTTCATTACACCTTTCGGATATATTATGTAATCTAGAAAAGACGACGAAATAATTCATTTAACACTTAAAAACATTCTATGTTATTTAAAGATCTTGGTTTGTCTCCAGAGGTATTGGAGGCCATCGAAAGCGTGGGCTATTCTGAAGCTACACCTATTCAAGAAAAAACTATTCCTATTTTACTTACAGGAAAAGACCTTACAGGTCAGGCGCAAACAGGTACAGGTAAAACTGCATCTTTTGGTATTCCTGCAATTGAGCATGTTGATTTATCAATCAATGCTACACAATCATTAATTCTTTGTCCTACCCGCGAACTTGCTTTACAGGTTTCAACAGAATTAAAAAAATTATCTAAATTCAAAAAAGGCTTACGTGTACTTGCTGTATATGGTGGCGAATCAATCGAAAGACAAATCAAAGATTTGAAATTTGGTGCACACATTGTTGTTGGTACACCAGGCCGTATCATTGATCACCTGGACAGACGTACACTGAACGCATCAAACATTTCTCAGATCATCTTGGATGAAGCGGATGAAATGTTAAACATGGGTTTCAGAGAAGACATCGAATTAATCTTAACTCGCTTACCTGAACAACGTCAGACGGTATTGTTCTCTGCTACTCTAGCGCCTCCTATCTTAGCGCTTGCAAAACGTTTTCAGAACAATCCTGAAATCATCAAAATTGAAAGAAAAGAATTAACAATTTCTACTGTTGAACAATTCTACTATTTGGTTAGAAATGCTCAAAAAACAGAGATCGTTACGCAGATCATTGATTTGAACAACCTTCAGTTGATGTTGATCTTCTGTAATACCAAAAGAAAAGTTGAAGAAGTTACCGATGAGCTGAAAGCATACGGACACAATCCGATCAGCTTACATGGTGATAAAACGCAACGCGACAGAACGGAAGTAATGAGTAAATTCCGTAAAGGAACTGCAAATATCCTTGTTGCTACAGACGTTGCAGCACGTGGTATTGACGTAACCGGTGTGGATGCTGTAATTAACTACGATGTTCCGTTGGACATCGAGAATTATGTTCACCGTATCGGCAGAACCGGTAGAGCTGGTCAATTGGGTAAATCTTTCACATTGGTGACCAATGATGAAAAGTACAAACTGAGAGACATTGAGCGTTACACAAAAGCTACGATTGAGAAAGCTGAAACACCTACACGCCAGGAGTTGATAGCTTACAAAAAAGATAAATTAGCAACACGTATCGCTGCTGAATTAGATAAACCGAATATTCAGATCTGGACTAATTTACTGGAAGAATATAAAGAAAAAGGTATCACTGCAGAACAGATCGCAACAGCTTTCCTTGTAAAAGAAATGAAAGACCTTGCAGAACCTGAGCGCAGAGAACGTTCATTCGAAGATCGCGGCGATCGTCGTGACAGAGGTGACCGTGGTGGTCGTTTCGATCGTGGCGACAGAAGAGAAGGTCCTCGCAGAGATGGCCGTTCTTCAGACCGTTTCAACGACAGACCAAGCTTCAGAGACCGTGATGGTGGCGAAAGACGTGAAAGACCTGCAAGACCAAGAACTCCGAATGAAAACATGGCACGTTTGTTCGTAAACGTTGGCCGTATCGATCGCATCTCTCCGGGCGATATCGTTGGTGCATTTGCCGGTGAAGCAAACATCAAAGGTTCTCAAATCGGTCAGATCGATATCTTCGATAAATATTCATTTGTAGAACTTCCGCACGACCTGGTTGATCAGGTAATGGATGGAATGAGAAACAATAAAATCAAAGGTAAATCCATCAACATCGAAATTTCGAACGGCAGATAGTATCATGAGCCATTTGTTTTTAAACAAAGACATTTATTCATGCATACTTGATGAACAGGAATCTGTTCATGTTGTTAAAGTACTTAGATTAAAAGAAGGTGATGCCATTACTGTTACAAACGGTAATGGCATTATTGTTTCTGCCCAGATCACCAAAGCAGATCACCGCAAATGCGGCTACAAAATCATTGAAGAACAAAAGCTGAATAAACGGTCTGAAGCCCGCATCCACATAGCCATTGCTCCTACTAAAAACATTGAACGCATGGAATGGCTGGTAGAAAAATGTACAGAGTTCGGCATTGATGCTTTCAGCTTTGTACTTACCGAACATTCCGAACGCAAGCACTTACCGGTTGCTAAACTTGAAAAGACATCGTTTGCAGCTATCAAACAAAGCGGCCAGCCCTTTCTTCCTCAGTTCAGCGAATTACTCCCGTTCAATCAATTTATTCAATCCGATTTTTCTGCATACAAACACAAACTGATTGCGTGCCTGGATGAAGATTCGAAACCAACAATATTAAAGCTCGTTGTTCCTAATGAATCTACGCTGGTGCTTATCGGCCCCGAAGGTGATTTCACCACACAGGAAGTTCAGGCAGCTGTTGAAAAAGGATTTGTGAAAATATCCTTAGGAAATTCTATATTACGAACCGAAACGGCTGCAATCGCGTCGTGTCATATATTGAATCTGATTCAGGAGCAATGAAAAAAACATATACAGGAATATTGATTGTGTTGGCTTGCATCGTGTTGACTTCATCAACGTTTCAGCCATCTTTTAAAATAGCTAAACTGAAATACCAGGGCGGCGGCGACTGGTACGCCAATAAAACATCCCTACCCAATCTGATTGCGTTCTGCAATAAAAATATCGGATTGAACCTGGCTCCCGAAGAAGATATTGTTGAAGCCGGCAGCACCGATCTGTTTCTACATCCGTTTGTACACATGACCGGTCATGGCAATGTTGTTTTCTCTTCTGCCGAAGTTCAGAACCTCAGAAATTATTTAATCGGCGGAGGTTTCTTACATATCGACGATAACTACGGTATGGATAAATTTATCCGTCCGGAACTGAAGAAAATATTTCCTGAATCAGAACTTGTTGAATTGCCTTTCACACATGCAATTTACCACCAGAAATATCACTTCAATAACGGTCTTCCCAAGGTACATGAACATGATGGAAAAACACCCAAAGGGTACGGTATCCTTTATAAAGGCAGATTAGTTGTTTTCTACACATATGAGTGCGATCTTGGCAATGGTTGGGAAGACAAGCAAGTGTACAATGACCCCGAAGAAATACGTACAAAAGCGCTCCAAATGGGCTCAAATATTATTTCGTACGCATTAACTTCATATTAATCAGACTTAATACATACTTCTGAAAAAAAATACTGCTTTTCAGCAACAAATTCATTAAATTTACTGTTCTAATACAAACCAAATTAAAACTAAAAATGTACGGTACTGCCTGGCCCATTATTATATTCTTTGTTGCACACTGGTATTTATCTTTGTTCAGCCAAACATTCTTCCTGCACAGATATTCTGCACATGCGATGTTTCATATGAACAAGTTCTGGGAAAAATTCTTCTTTGTTTTCCTATACATCACTCAGGGTTCTTCTTATTTAGTGCCAAGAGCTTACGGCGCTTTACACAGAATGCACCACGCATACAGTGACACTGAAAAAGATCCGCACTCTCCTCTTTATTCAAGAAACGCATTTGTCATGATGTGGAAAACAAAAGACATCTATAATGCAGTTTTAAGAAGAGAAGCAAACGTTGAAGAGAAATTCAATAAAAACCTTCCTGAATGGCCATTAATCGACAAGCTTGGTGATATGTGGATTTCAAGAATTGTATGGGGTACTTTGTATGTATTGTTCTACATCTACTTTGTACCTGCCAACATGTGGTACTTATACCTGTTGTTACCAATCCATTTCTTAATGGGACCTGTTCATGGTGCTATTGTTAACTGGTTCGGACATAAATTAGGTTACCAGAACTTTGACAACAAAGATGCTTCAAGAAACACGCTTGCATTAGACGTATTGCTTGGCGGTGAGTTATTCCAGAACAATCACCATATGTATGGCAGCAGACCAAACTTCGCTATGAAGTGGTTTGAATTTGACCCTACTTATCCGGTTATAAAAATACTCCACTTTGTGCGTATTATCCGTCTGGTGAATCCGGACGCGAAAGCATAATCCGGATTAAAAATATAAATGAAAAGTCCCGCCACAAGCGGGACTTTTTTTGTCTAAATCAGGATTGGCTGGATTAAAGAATTTTCAGGATTGGCTATGGTAGATCTAAAAATGGAGTGAATGATTCAGAAGTTTAATAAGTAGAATTATTGATTGTTATACTTTGCCAGAATTGCCTTTAATTTTTCTACTTCTTTCTTTTCGACAACATAAGTTTTTGTCCATCTGTCATGCCATCCACGGCTAGGGGAACCGAGACACGAGAATGCTTCAAAAGGAACAAAACGTATTGCTGTTCGCAGCATACAAATTCTCAAGCTTGGTTTCTCTGCATATTCATTGATAACAACATGATTCGTCAACATTTTACCTGGTGTCTGCTGAAATTTATATTCAAAAAAAATATACATTCCTGGATAAGCTATTAACAGCAGCATAGATATCAATGCCAGCAATTGTACATCATGAATAAAGAAAATTCTGGGTAAAGACAAAAGTAATTGTAATATGATTCCGTCAACAATTAAATGTACAAAGCGCAAGCCTGAGTTAATGGTTTTAACTGTTAACTTTTTTTTATAAGTTCTCTCAACCTGCCTCACCAGACCATCCACTCCTCTTTCCAAATGAGAATGTGTTTTTTCAACATAAACTTCTTCCAGTGATTTCAATTTCACATCGTCTAACAACATACTGTCTTTTCTTTTACAGAGACAAAACTAAGATTTATCCCGTTTAAAACCCTTCATTACTTTGTATTATTTTGTTCTTTACACTGAATTTGTGTGTAACTATTACCCACTAAACCATTATATAAAATAGAATTTTAAGTTGATATATATCAGTCAATTATGATAATAATAAAAAATAACCACCGGCATTCCTGTGAATAAAACTGTTGATAAACGGGTATAATGGGGGCAGTAACTCCTCTTCAATTGTCTTACTTTTAAAAGATTAAAATTGACAAGAGAGGCGAATTCCATGCAATTAAGTAAGTTAGAAATTAAGGGATTTAAGAGTTTTGGTGATAAGGTAGTCATTAACTTTGACGAAGGTATTACCGGTATTGTAGGTCCGAATGGCTGCGGAAAATCAAACGTTGTGGATGCCATCCGTTGGGTGTTGGGTGAACAGCGTACACGTGCCCTGCGTTCCGACAAAATGGAGAACGTTATTTTTAACGGTACTAAAAACCGTAAGCCTCAACAGATGGCCGAGGTGTCGTTGACATTCAACAACACTAAAAACCTCCTGCCTACGGAATACTCTCAGATTACGATTACGCGCCGTTACTACCGTACCGGCGATAGTGAATATTTATTGAATGGCGTTACCTGCCGTTTAAAAGACATCAACGATTTATTCCTGGATACGGGTATCGGTTCAGATTCATACGCGATCATTGAATTAAAAATGGTGGATGATATCCTGAACGATAAAGACGGCTCCCGTCGTGAGTTGTTTGAAGAAGCTGCCGGTATCTCTAAATTCAAGATGCGTAAAAAACAAACGCTGAAGAAATTAGAAGAAACAGATAAGGATCTGGAACGCGTTGAAGATTTACTTTTCGAGATCAACAAAAACCTGAAGTCGCTTGAAAAACAAGCAAAGCAGACAGAGAAATACCACGAGATCAAGGAAGATTATAAAAACGCGAGCATTGACCTAGCTAAAGTAAGTGTGCATTCCCAGCACTCTGAAATACAGGATTTGCATAAGAAACTTGACGAGAAAAACGATTTACGTACACAGTACAATTCTCAGATCAACGAAAAAGAAAGTAACGTTGAACAGGTAAAACTGGACATGGTTAATAAAGAAAAATTATTGGCCGACAGACAAAAAACGTTGAACGAACACGTAAACCTGATCCGTACATTTGAGAGTGATAAAAAGATCAAGAATGAACGCCTGCGTTTCTTAAACGATAAAAGCAAATCTCTTACAGACCAGATAGAGCTTGACAAGCAAAGCAACGACCGTGCGTCGTTCAGCTTAGATAGTTTGTCAAAAGAAAAAGAATCTGCTGAAAAAGTATTCGAAGAAATTTCCCTGAAAGTTGAAAAACTGAAGCAGGAATACGAAGAGCAAAAAGAGAAAAATAAAATCCTGCAGGAAGAAGTTGGTACAGCTTCCAGTACTTACAAACGTAAGCAGGAAGAAGTTTACCAGCTGAACAAACAACTTGAGATTTATGCGATCCAGTTGTCTTCGCTGAAACAGGAACTTGAAAAAACAACCAGCGATACATCTGCGCATTCTGCCAATCTTTCAGAGTTTGAATCAAAGGCAAATGAAGTAAAGAGAACGCTGGATATAAAAAATGCTGAACTTGAAACGATTCAAGCCGAAGATGAACGTATTCAGCAGCAAGTGATCAATCTTGAAAAAGAAATTGAACAGATCCGCGAGCAGCTGACGCAGGCTAACAGAAAGCTTGATTCCAAGCAGAACGAATTCAACCTGACCAAGTCTATGGTTGAGAATCTGGAAGGTTTCCCGGAAGCAATTAAGTTCCTGAAGAAGAATGCTTCCTGGGGCAAGGATACTCCGCTCCTTTCAGATATCCTTACCTGCGACGAGAAATTCAGACTGTGTATAGAGAACTACCTGGAGTCGTTCATGAACTACTATGTGGTAGAGAACGAAGCACAGGCAATACAGGCTGTTAACTTATTGAGTGATTCAGCAAAAGGTAAAGCCAATTTCTTTGTATTAACCCGATTCAATAGCTATAACGCTTCACAGAAAAAGAATCACGGTGATTGTGTAGCTGCTCTTGACATTGTTGAATACGATAGCAAATACAAAGGCCTGATCCAATATATCCTGGATGGTGTTTATGTAATCACCGGCAATCAGGATATCATTCCGGAAGATGAGCAATCCATCTTTATCACACAAAACGGTAAACTGGCAAAACGTAAGTTCAGCATCTCTGGTGGTTCTGTAGGTTTGTTTGAAGGTAAGCGTATCGGTCGTGCGAAGAACATGGAGAAGCTTGAATCCGACATCAAGCAGATCACGACGGATATTGAAACGATCCGCATTACACTAGACACAAAACTAAAAGAGTTTTACCAGCTTAAAGAGAATACAAAAAAATTGGAGGTTGAAGAACTTCGCAGAGAAATCAATCTGGTAAACAACGAATACATTACACTTAAAACCAAACAGGAACAGCTGGCATCCATGCTATCTGACAACAGTTTGCGCAGAGAAGATGTGTTGGATAAGATTGCGAAAATTGAAGAAGACATCAATATCAATACGCCGCTTGCGAAAGCAGGTAAAGATGAGCTGGAAGGCTTGGAAGAGCGGTTGAATCAGTTAAACGATGAGTTCTCACTTCAAACCACACAATTGAGTAATAAGTCTGCGGTTTACAACCAGGAGAATATTGGTTTCCACCAGCAGCAAAACCGTGTAAACAGTTTAGAGCAGGAAATCGGTTATAAACAAACAACGTTTGAGCAAAGCAAAGAGCGTATTGCTAAAAACCACGAAGAACTGGAAATCACCAATGCGGAAATCCGCCAGATGGTTGACAGCGCTGATGTAAGCGAAGATGAACTGATCGGTTTCTATAAAGAAAAAGAAGCAATTGAACAAGGCGTACACGAAGCTGAAAAAGATTATTACAGTACGCGTGCCCGCATTGATGAAGTAGAAAAAGAAGTTAAAGAAATCAGACGTAACCGTGAAGAGTGTGATGAAATTCTTGTTACCCTTCAGAATCGGATTACGGAAACGAAAATCGGCTTAAGCTCGATCAAAGAGCGTTTGTCTGTTGAGTTCAACTTAAACCTGGATGAGGTTCTTGCCAACCAGAACCCGGATGAAGTATTACCGTCTGAAGAAGAACTGAAGGAGAAAGTAACTAAAATCAAGAATAGCCTGGATCGCTTAGGACCGATCAACCCGATGGCTATGGAAGCTTATCAGGAGATCAAAGAGCGTCATGTCTTTATTACTACTCAGAAAGACGATCTTGCTAAATCAAAAGATGCTTTGATGCAAACGATCAATGAAATTGATGTGGTTGCAAAAGCTACGTTCCTGGATGCCTTTGAAAAAATACGTGACAACTTTATCCGTGTGTTCCGTTCGCTGTTCACCGACGAAGATACGTGCGACCTGAAATTGGTTGATCCCGAAAACCCATTAGATTCAGCCATCGATATTATGGCGAAACCAAAAGGTAAACGTCCGTTAACGATTAATCAGTTGTCGGGAGGAGAGAAAACGCTTACAGCGATCTCTCTCCTATTCGCAATCTACCTGATCAAGCCGGCACCGTTCTGTATCTTTGATGAGGTTGATGCACCATTGGATGATGCCAACATCGATAAATTCAACAACATCATCCGTCAGTTTGCCGGTGAGTCTCAGTTCATCATTGTAACGCACAACAAGCGTACGATGGCGAGTACGGATATCATCTACGGTATCACCATGGTGGAGCAAGGTGTATCCAGACTGGTACCTGTGGATCTGCGTTCGTTGAATGAAGCGTAGTTAAATGCTAGTTGCTAGTTTCTAGTTACTAGGTGCTAGACTAAAGTACAGCGTATAGAGTACGGAGTACAAAGTATTTTACATAAAAAAAGTCTTCATGTCCCGTTAGCTATCGGGACATGAAGACTTTTTTTTGTGGATTGTATCAGTCGGATTAAGAGTGCTTTCACCGTGGTCTGTGGTTCCCTCTCGACGGACAGACCACCCACTACTCTATCCAATACTCATTCCTTTCTTAACTCAATCTATCTTTGGTGTTCTGTGTGCCACAGACCATGGAAACGGAGACTTTTTATATGCCAGTCTATATTAGTCAGATTAAGAGCCGCTGGATGACTTGGCTATCTGAAAAAATCTCTTTACCTTTTCCCGGCATTGAAATATGCATTCAGTAGGTGCATGTATTAATTAATTGTGTGACATATAAAAAAGACACCGACCTAACCAGGCAAAACTAATGACAATAACTGAAGCGAAAAAAATTGGAAGCCGACAAGGCCTGATTTCAGTCTCTCTTGGAATTCTGATTGCTCAGCTAATCATGACTTTGATGATTTCGACAGACGTAGGATTTTTTAAAGCCTTCTTTTGGTTCACCAACATTACCTATTGGATCAACATATTGATTGGTGTTGTCATAATGCTCGGTTGCGGACACTTCTATGGACAGCTTGCAGGAAAATTAATCTTAATAAGAAAATGGAATTACGTGTTGACAGGATTTCTAATTGGCTTGGCAATAATATTGACAACTGCATTTTTTGCAAGTTGGACAGGGTTCATTCAAGAAGGCATAGACAATATTGGAACCAATGATGACCCGTTTTTTGACTATATTTTTAAGCCAATGTATTGGGTGACTATGTTCGGATTCATACCAGCTTTGATTGTCGGTGCATGGTTTGGCGGACGAATAAAGAAAAAAGGTAATAACAGACAAGGCATATAGCTTATGGCGGATGAATGGGTTCGGGAAAGGTTTTCTCTCCGTAAACAGCCTTTGATTTTGGTGAGCATGGAGTGCTTAGAAACCTCCATAAACCGTTGACAATAATGTTTTAAAGACATCTCTCACCGTAGTCTGTGGTATATATACCACAGACTACTCTATCCAATACTCATTCCTTTCTTAACTCAATCTATCTTTGGTGTTCTGTGTGCCACAGACAACGAAAACATTAACCAGTTAGGTACAATTATGCTTAGAATAATTTCAATCGTCTTTGTGTTTGTTTATTTCAACTCATATTCTCAAAACGATATAAACAAACTTGCCGGAAAGTGGGATTTTAAGTTCTATGTTATGAACGATATTGACACATCGATCGTAACAAATTATCACGCCACAGACATGATTATAAGAAATGACAGTTCCTTCTCAATGGGAATGAGCGAAGCTGCTCATTACGGAAAAGTTCTTCCGGATTTGAAGCTTTCATTCAAGATGTACGACTGGTATACTGATACCACGTGGTTTAATAATTGGTCAATCCATTATTTAGATTCTGAACTTTTGATCCTTAAGAAATCAGCTAGTGCTCGAGAAAAGTACTTCTATGATTCGACTGGTGATTATAACGTATATCTAATATACTCAAAGACCACAATCAATAATTACCAGCAGGCACAAAAATACTTCAGAAGAATAAAAAAGTATACAACGTCGCCTTAACACTAGCAGACCACCCACTACTCTATCCAATACTCATTTTTTTCCTCCCCGTGTTCTGTGGCTCCGCCGCGGCGCACTGAAGACTCGCGCGAGGTTAGCAAACCGGATTTTTGATAAATTTTATTGAGACCTGGATAGCAGTACCTTTCTTAACTTAAGTGAACGAGTTAAAGGCACCCACTCACCTACTTTTGCAGTAGTATTTCATCTACAAATGAAAAATATGCGAAAGAAAATTTTATGGATTTGGCTTGCCCTTGTTTTTTTGACAAGTACTTTACAAGTGAAAGCCCAATATGAGAAACAAGACAGCACATACAAAAAATGCTTCATCGGAACATCTTTGTTTGTTATAATTGGCAATTTTGACCAAGTAAACCCGCCCAACTTTGTCCAGCTTGATATAGGTTACCGGATTACAGGAAAAGATGTTATCCGCATTTCTCCCAAAACCTGGCGCTATGCCTGGCCCAATGGCATTCATCCATTTTTAAATAAAGCCTACAAAAAACCTGAAGAGAAATTTCCGGGCTATGTGCGTGAATATGGCGCAACAGTATCTTACCAACGTTTTTTATGGAAAGGATTTTACGCACAGCTTGACGTAATGCCGACCTATCAGATTTTTGTAAATGATAACGGCCAAAGAATCGACAAGGGTTTTCAGCTCTTCAACTCTTACCGGGTTGGTTACCACATCAAACTGTTTAAGGACAGATTTTTCTTCCAGCCATCCATATGCATGACACACCGCGCATATCACACACAATTACCTGATGGATTTAAACAACTGGATGATAAATGGTCTAAGTTCGTTTTTCCCGAGCCGGGTCTTAACATTGGTTTTAATTTCTAACTTATGAACACGCAAAAGAAACTGGAAAATATAAACGTTCATGTGAAACTGAAACTCGCTATGCTTTGGACGAGTTTTATGTTCCTATATATTTATGTTGATTATTTTGCTTTATATATGCCAGGCAAGATTGATAATATTATCAAGGGCAAGATATTTGTATTTGATATTACGCAGGAATTTATTTTTATAGCACTGGCCTTAGCTGTAATTCCCATACTTATGATTTATTTTTCAATTGCCTTGCCCGCCAGAGTAAATCGTTTAACGAATATCAGTGTGGCTATCATTCTTATCCCTTATATGTTATTCAATCTGGCAGGTGAAGCCTGGGTGCACATGTATTTCGCTGCAGCGATTGAAGTTGCACTTCTTTGTCTGATTATCCGCTATGCATGGAGATGGCCGGAAATTGAAATATCAAATCCATAATACATGGATACAAATAATGTAACCTACAGAATCCGGTTTAATGCGCCACGACTCTTCCCTGTTCCGCTAAAGTCCATGCCGGATTGGATAGCTAAAATTGATAATAATTTTTACTTTGTTCTTTTAATGTTCTTGAAATACCTGTTAAATTGCATGAACCGGTTTCGTGCTAAGAGCAGGAGCCGGTAAGAACTGCACAACGATGGAAGACATACTATTTGACTTTATATCAAAATACGTTACCCTGAACGAAGAAGAAAGGAACGCAATACTTTCGTTAAAGCTATTTCGCCCGGTAACGAAAGGAACAATTTTACTTCATGCAGGACAAAAATCACAAGAGAGTTATTTTGTTTTAAAGGGCTGCATCCGGATTTATTACATCATAGACGGAGAAGAAAAAACAACCGCTTTCTATACGGAAATGGACGCCTTGACCCCTGCCTGTGTTGTAAATGATATGCCTTCAGAATATTTCATTAGCTGTGTTGAAGACAGCATCATTTCCGTTTCCAATTTAGAAATGGAAGCAGAAATAAACAGTAAATTTCCAAAGTTTGAACTCATGTGCAGGATGCTGGCAGAAGAGTTGCTGGTGAAACAACAAATCGACTTTGACGCATTTAAGACTTCTTCACCCGAACAACGTTACCTAAACTTATTGGAAAAAAGACCGGATCTTATCCAGCGTGTTCCGCAGCATCAATTAGCAAGCTATCTAGGCATAAAGCCTCAATCTTTGAGCCGTTTAAGGGCACGCCTTCATGAAAAAAAGAGCTGACATTTTTTTCTTAACTTAAGTGAACGAGTTCAGGGATTCCGCCCATCTACTTTTGCAGTATTGTTTCACTAACAAAGGAAAAATATGCAAAAGAACATTTTATGGATGGTACTTGTTGTCATCGCATTAACAAACACGCAGCTGTATGCGCAGACTGCAAAAAAAGACAGTACATTTAGAAGGTGGTATATCGGTAGTTCATTATTGATGTTTGGAAATTTTGATCAGACAAACAATCCTGAGTATATACAGTTAAATGCCGGGTACCGGATAACACCTAAAGACGTCGTCCACTTCAGGTTTAAAAGATCCATTTATGCCTGGCCAATTGGTATCCCTTTTGGACCTTCATTTGATGCACCGGGAGAGAACTACCCCGGACATGCACGCATCCTTGCACCTACTTTAGGATACCAGCATTTTTGGTGGAAAGGCGTTTATACATCCGTTTATGCATTGAATGCTTTTGAAAAATATATGGACGCGGATAATAAAAAGATTGGAAATGGATACACCTTGTACCTGGACTTCTATTTAGGTTACCAGTTTAAGTTTTTTAAAAACCGATTCTTTTTTGAACCAGCCATCGGCATCAGCTATTGGCCAATACGAACCAATGTTCCGGAATCTTTTAAAGCAGTAGAAGAAAAATGGCCCAATTATTTTATTCAACCCGGACTTGATTTTGGATTTAATTTTTAATGGCTCTTTCAGCCTACTCCAGAAGATAAAGGATTATTTCTGGTACCAGTTCCAGAGTGTCAGGAATTATGCACCAGATACTAGATACTGAGGTACTAGATACGAGGTGCCGAACTAAAGTATAATGGATAATGTACAAAATACCGTGCCCCAAAATTACCGGGTAGGTCACCATATAAAAAAAGTCCAGCCGGAAATTTCAGGCAGGACTTTTTTCTCTTCACCGTGTTCTGTGTACCACAAAACACGGAAACATCATACACGCCTAATAAAAAAAGTCTCCTGCAAATTGCAGGAGACTTTTTTTCCTTTCAATATTTTTAGTTAAAACTACTCGGTTTTTGTAGCTCCTGTACCTGTAGTTGTTGTAGCTCCTGATGGAGTTAACGCAGGTACTGAAGTTGCTGAATAGTTTGAATTTTTGATGATGTTTTCGAAGAACAAGATAGACCAGATAATGTTTTGTTTATCAGCGTAAGGAATAATATCTACCAATGTTTCATTTACAGATGTGATGTATTCCTGCTTGTTTTTAACTTCTTTTTCTAAGTGTGAGATGTTTGCAGAAGTCTGCGGAATGCTCATGTCTGTTAATGTAGCACCTGGTTTGCTATGCAGAGCAAGGTATGGTAATACTTCCGTGATGATCGCAACACGTTCCTGATAAATTGTTGTAAGCTCTAATTTGCCTAACAATTCCAATTCTTCTTTCGTATGAGTCTTTTTAAGAACAGCATCTGCACTAACGTATGTTAATGTAGTTGCAGTGCTTTTCTGAGCATATGCATTACTTACTGAAAGCATGCCTGCTACTAATACAAGTGCGGATAACTTAGATATAAACGTCTTCATATATAATTCAGGTTGTGTTAATTTTTCCAATTTTACTATTATAAAT
>JAGKWN010000142.1 GCA_021151805.1 Cytophagaceae bacterium
CCTATTAAGATACCCCGAAAAAACACATAACAATGAATATATTCGCTATATTTTGCGCTATGCGCCCTTGATGGAAGATATGCCACATAACCTTTCGATTCATGCCGGAGGGATACTTATTTCTGAAAGCCCACTTTTTCAATATACTGCTTTACAACCAATGCCAAAGGGCTTCCCGATTTGCCAGTGGGATATGTACGTGGCCGAAGATATTGGCTTTGCCAAATTTGATATTTTATCGCAACGAGGTTTAGGTCATATCAAAACCGCCGTTGACCTTGTGCGAGAAAACCGAGGTATCAACATTGATATTCATCAGGTACAGCAATTTAAAACCGATGAGCGCATAAGGCAACAATTACAAAGTAATGAAACAATGGGCTGCTTTTACATTGAATCTCCTGCCATGCGGCAATTGATGTGGAAACTCAAATGTGATAATTACCTTACACTTGTAGCGGCTAGTTCTATCATACGCCCCGGTGTTGCCAGTAGCGGTATGATGAAAACTTATATAGAGCGGCACCATAATCCGCACAATATTGTACACTTACACCCTAAAATGGCTGAGTTACTATCAGATACTTATGGCGTAATGATTTATCAGGAAGATGTAATAAAAGTAGCCCACGAATTTGCCAAAATGACACTAGGCGAAGCTGATATTCTGAGGCGAGCCATGTCGGGCAAATATAGGTCTAGAATTGAATTTCAGAAAATAATAGATAAGTGGTTTGCCAATTGCAAGGCATTGGGGTATTCAGACGAAGTAGCACATGAAGTATGGCGGCAAATCGAAAGTTTTGCAGGCTATAGCTTTTCAAAGGCTCACTCGGCTTCTTATGCGGTTGAGAGCTACCAAAGCCTTTATCTGAAAACCTATTATCCGCTCGAATTCATAACGGCAGTAATTAATAATTTCGGTGGTTTTTACCGCACAGAATTCTATATTCATGAAGCTCGGCGCAGTGGCGCAATCATTGAGGTGCAAGATATTAACGAGAGTGAGTATTTTACAAAAATTCAGGATACAACCATCTGGTTAGGCTGGATACACCTCAAAAGCCTTGAAATAAAAACTGCCGAAAGAATTGTGAAAGAACGCCAACTGAACGGTAAATTTCTTTCTTTTTCAAACTTTGCACATAGGGTTCAGTTAGGTCTTGAACAATTAATTATTCTGGTAAGAATCGGCGCATTTAGGTGTTTTGGTACTCCCAAAAAAGAACTTTTGTGGGAGTCTTATCTGCTTATGCGCAACAACATTAAGCCATCAACTTACAAAGAATCGCTTTTCGGATATGTTGAAACCCGATTACAATTGCCGCCTCTATCATACGACCCTCTGGAAGATGTTTACGATGAAATTGAGTTACTGGATTTCCCCATCAGTTCTCCTTTTAATTTGTCTTCGGAAGAGATAGCTAACCCGATAACATCAGATAATCTCTACGAAAAACTGGGCAAAGCCATTAGTATATATGGTTATCTGATTACATGGAAATCGATAAGAGCTAAAAACGGCAAACTAATGGGCTTTGGCTATTTTTATGATATTTCGGGGAAGTTTTTTGATACCGTTCATTTTCCTGAAAGCCTCGAAAAACACCCACTTCGGGGGAGTGGTATTTACTATTTATCAGGCAAAGTGGTAGAAGATTTTAGTTTTAGAAATTCACTTCCGGCTTCGTCAACAGCTGTTTTTACTGCAGGTTTCTGTGTCGCTGATAAACCAAGGTTTGTTGTTAAATAATTTAATATATCTGTTGTGGTTGTTTCTGTAGAAACAATTGAATATGGAGCACTGTTTAAACTCGTACTGTTCACCTCAAGGGAGATAAGAGCCATAGCTGTTAAAAGCGCATAAGTTACCTTTTTCATATATAGTGGTATTTATGTTGGATATTTTAGTTTTTTTATGAAATTACAATGTTCTTAAAACTTTTCAATAACTAACCTGTGAAATAATATGAAACATACCTTTACCTTTTTATTTATCTGTGTCGTTACGTTTTTTTCCAGCGCTGCGGATATCGCTATAACTATTCAGAACTCAGCATTCAGTCCGTCTTCAGTAAATGTGCAAACAGGCGATGTTATAACCTGGACAAATTTAGATAATTTTGCGCATTCAGTAGTGTCAACGGCTGTGCCTGTAAGTGCTGCTACGTTTTCCTCTACGAATCTGGGAAAGGATGCAACCTTTAGTTACACTGTTACCGCTGAAGGGAGTTATGCTTATAAATGCGGAATTCACTCTTTTATGACCGGTGCATTTACAGCCGCTGTTGCAACGCCAATCATGAAGCCAACATTAAACATTCAGGCATTATATCCTAATCCTTCCAATTCAACGGTTACCATCGAATCACCTAAAGAGATCAAAACCATTGAAGTTTATTCAACTACAGGCGTATTGATTAAAACAGAAAATTTCTCTACTGTTAAGCCAACGCTAAATGTTAGTGAATTGGAAAACGGAACATATGTTCTTCGTATTATAAGTCACGATGATCAATTTGATACCAGACGTTTTATAAAAATGTAATAGTGAAACGGTAAAATAAAAAAAGGTCCCAATTGGGACCTTTTTTTATTTTACATCACAACGTTTACGATCTTATTCGGAATGACAATTACTTTCTTCGGCGCTTTTCCTTCCAGCCACTTCTGAACAATTTCATTTGCTAGAACTTGTTGTTCAACTTCTGCAGCCGGCATGTCAACCGGTAGGTTTAGCTTTGCACGCATTTTCCCATTAATAGAAACCGGATATTCGTGGCTGCTTTCTACCAGGAATTTCTCATCCCATATAGGATAGGTAGCCGTTGAAACCGATTCCGTATGTCCTAGTAATGACCATAGTTCTTCTGCAATGTGCGGTGCCAAAGGCGAAAGCGCAATCGTTAGCGGTTCAAGTATTGCACGCTTGTTGCATTTAAGTGTACCAAGTTCATTCACACAAATCATGAATGTACTTACCGGGGTGTTGAATGAGAAACGTTCAATATCTTCTTCAACACGTTTTAATGTTTTATGCAGCACCTTCAGCTCTTCAGCGCTAGGTTCTGCATCACTAACCTTAAAGTTGCTTGTCGCGTCATGAAATAAGCGCCAGAAGCGGTTCAGGAATTTGTAAACCCCTTCAATCCCATTTGTATTCCATGGTTTGGATTGTTCCAACGGACCTAAGAACATTTCATACATACGTAATGTATCAGCTCCGTATTTATTAACGATATCGTCTGGGTTTACAACATTGAATTTAGACTTTGACATCTTTTCAACTTCGGAACCACAAACGTATGTGTTGTTTTCTAAAATAAATTCTGCAGAAGAGAAGTCTGGTCTCCATTTTTTGAATGCTTCTGTATCGAGTATGTCATTATTGACAATATTTACATCAACATGGATAGGAGTGGTATCGTATTCTTTTTTCAATCCCGCAGATACAAACTTATTTGTACCATTGATTCTGTAGGCGAATTTAGAAACACCCTGGATCATGCCTTGATTGATTAGTTTAGCAAACGGTTCTTCGTTTGGAGTAATGCCCATATCAAACAGGAATTTATTCCAGAAACGCGAATACAACAAGTGACCAGTTGCATGTTCTGCACCGCCCATATACAGGTCTACCTGGCCCCAGTAATTGATCTTTTCTGCGGCAGCCAGAACTGTTTTATTCTGAGGATCCATGTAGCGCATGAAATACCAGCTCGAACCCGCCCAACCTGGCATGGTGCTTAATTCGTATCCTTTTTCAGCAAACTCCTTGTTACGCGCCAGCGGCGGTTCACCAGTTTCTGTAGGCTTGTATTCGTCGATCGCAGGAAGAACCAATGGAAGTTCGGATTCATTTAGCACATACGGAATATCATTTTTGTAGAATACCGGAATCGGCTCACCCCAGTAACGCTGGCGGCCGAAGATTGAATCACGCATTTTGAAATTGATCTTCGCAAAACCAATTTTCTTCGCTTCAATAAATTCAATGGCTTTCGGAATAGCTTCTTTAACGGTTAAACCATTTAAGAAACCAGAGTTGACCATTGTACCGGCTTTCGGATCAAAATCTTCTTTGGTAATATCTGTATGCGCACCTTCCTGTACTGCGATGATTGGCAGCTTATAGAAACTTGCAAATTTATAATCACGTTCGTCTGAAGAAGGTACAGCCATTACAACACCTGTACCGTAACCCGCCAACACATAATCTGCGATCCATACAGGTATTTTTTCATTGTTGAATGGGTTGATAACATATGAACCTGTGAAACAGCCTGAGACTGTTTTAACATCGCTCATACGGTCACGCTCAGAACGGTTCTTGGCTTTGGTTACATATTCTTCAACCGCGGCTTTTTGTTCAGGAGAAGTAAGTTCAGCGATCCACTCATGTTCCGGAGCAATGGAAACATAGGTGACACCGAAAGTAGTATCAATACGTGTAGTAAAGACTGTTAATTCCATGTCTTTATCCACCACCTTGAATGAAAGCATGGCACCCAGTGATTTTCCGATCCAGTAGCGCTGCATTTCTTTCATGGCTTCCGGCCAGTCGATGGTATCCAGACCTTTCAGCAAACGATCTGCATAAGCAGTAATGCGCATGCTCCATTGCTTCATCTTTTTGCGTTCAACCGGATAGCCACCACGTTCAGATAAACCGTCTTTAACTTCTTCGTTGGCAAGTACAGTACCCAGGCCCGGGCACCAGTTCACCATCGTTTCTGATAGATATGTCAATCTGTATTTTAACAGGATATCACTTTGTTCTTTTTCTGAAAAGTCTTTCCAGTTTGCAGCAGTAAATACTGTGACATCTTCATCACAGGCAGCAGCGATTCCTGCATTTCCGTTTGCTTCAAAATGTTTGATCAGGGCAGCAATAGGTTCAGCCTTATCCGTAGTTTTGTTATACCAATGATTGAATAGCTGAATAAAAATCCATTGAGTCCATTTGTAATAGGCAGGATCGCTGGTGCGTATTTCTCTGTCCCAATCAAATGAAAAGCCTATTTTATTCAATTGATCAATATAGCGGGCAATATTCTGTTCGGTTGTGATAGCAGGGTGCTGACCGGTTTGAACGGCATATTGTTCTGCAGGCAGACCAAAAGAGTCAAAGCCCATTGGGTGTAACACATTATAGCCTTTGATGCGTTTGTAACGCGCCATGATATCAGATGCGATGTATCCAAGCGGGTGCCCAACATGTAAACCACTACCTGAAGGGTAGGGGAACATATCCAAAACATAGTATTTAGGTTTTGTGGAATTTTCTGCTGCTTTGAAAGTTTTTTCAGCACTCCATTTATTTTGCCACTTTTTCTCTACTTCACCAAAATGATAATCAGCCATATTAATTTATGTGTTAAGGCACAAAATTAAGATTTTTATCGTTAAAAAAGGTTTAAAAGTATATTAAAAGAGGTCTGGCCTGTGAAAAATACGTATTTTTACGAACTAAAATTACTTTCACGTCGTTAAGCGTATATACTCAAACAAAGTAACCATTAAACTCATCAAATATGAAAAAGATCGTTTTTAGTTTAGCTATCATCGCATTAGTTGCAGGTACAATTTCAGCATCAGTAAACGATGGTGGAAAAGGTAAAAAGAAAAAATCTTGCTGCCAGTCTGGTTCTAGCTGCGGATCACACGATAAAACTGCAGAACCTGCTACAAAGTAATCATTGTTAATAACTTCTTAAAAGGCCTGTCGGAAAACCCGCAGGCCTTTTTGTATTTTTATAGTAGCGTAGAAAACGCTCTGTTGTTATAATCACAAAAGAAATTCTTCCCCATGAAACAGTACCACGACCTGATGCAGCACATCTTAGACAAAGGTGTTAAAAAAGAAGATCGTACCGGAACAGGCACAATAAGTGTATTTGGTTATCAGATGCGATTTGATCTGCAGGAAGGATTTCCTTTACTAACGACGAAGAAGCTGCACATGCGTTCGATTACACATGAACTGTTGTGGTTTTTAATGGGTGATACGAATATCAAATATTTGAAAGACAATAATGTTTCTATCTGGGATGAATGGGCGGATGAGAACGGAAACCTCGGACCCGTATATGGCTATCAGTGGCGTTCATGGCCAACACCGGATGGTCAACATATTGATCAGATCACAAATGTGGTCAATATGATCAAGAATAATCCGGATTCAAGAAGATTGATTGTTAGTGCCTGGAATGTAGGTGAAATTGAAAAAATGAAATTGCCGCCTTGCCATGCATTCTTTCAGTTTTATGTAGCCGATGGGAAATTATCCTGTCAGTTATATCAGCGCAGTGCGGATGTATTTCTGGGTGTACCTTTCAATATTGCTTCGTATGCATTGTTGACCATGATGGTTGCACAAGTATGCGGTTTACAGGCAGGAGATTTTGTACATACGCTTGGAGATGCACATTTATATTCCAATCATATTGAACAGGCACAATTGCAGTTAAGCCGCGATTTCAGACCATTGCCGACAATGAAAATTAATCCGGATGTAAAATCTATTTTTGATTTTAAATTTGAAGATTTTACACTGGAAGGTTACGATCCACATCCACATATAAAGGCAGCGGTAGCGGTATAAATTTGAAACTTCACGATATTGGATTTAGAATGTAGTTGGTCCTGATTTAGTACAAAGCTTTATATAATTACTAATGTTCAATTACTTTGTAGCCCAATATCGTAAAGCGGTTTTAACGGTTAGTCTTATTCTTTAGCGAATTTCTTTTTTGCATCTTCACTTACGGGAGTGAAAAAGTTTATCAAATTCCCGTCAGGGTCACGAAATAGTAAAGAACGGTTACCCCAAGGCATTGTAGTTGGCTGCTGAATAATTTCACTTGTTAAACCTTTAATCATTTCGTAATGATCATCAATATCCTCAACAAGGAACTCTATAATAATACTTTTGTTAGTCGCAGCTTCAGCAATGCCATCTCCGAAAAAGGCCAATGTTCGTGTACTTCCAATCGCCAGGGTAAAAGAATCTGAGGTAACCTCTGCAAAGTCATCTGTTGCCCATTTGGCTGCTATTCCTGTTGCATCTTCATAAAACTGAACCAATCGCTTTATGTCAGCGGTAATAATTCTTAATGATACTAAAGTTGCTTTACCCATCTTTCTTTTGTTTTTAAATTAACACTAGAACAAAAGTAGAATGGCATTATGACAACGGTATGTCAGGTATGGTAAAGTTTTTTTCTTTGGTGTTCAAAAAATCTTTTAATGTTAGTTTGTGTGGTTTAAATCTGATTGATAGGTAATTCTTAAAACTTTAAAGTTTTTAGTTTTGTTACTATTTTTATCTTAAATTGTATTGTTCTAAGATGATATGATTCTTTGAATTATCTTCAGCTACAATTTTTGGTACTACTCTTTCAACAGATGAAGTTTTATGAAAATCAATATAAACTTTAGTGCTTCTTTACTTATCGCATTGTCTTTGATTTTATTTTATACTGAATCAAATGCTCAGTATGCTAAAGGTTGTGATATTGGCTGGCTGTCGCAAATGGAGGCAAGCGGAAGAAAATTTTATGATAAGAATGGTGTTCAGAAAGATTTGCTGGACATCCTAAAATCATATGATATCAATTCAATCCGATTAAGGGTTTGGGTGAATCCTGCTAATGGCTATTGCAATAAAACGGATGTGATTAACCAAGCGGTGAGATGTAAAAATAAAGGCTTTCGAATTCTGATTGATTTTCATTATAGCGATTCATGGGCAGATCCAGGTCAACAAACAAAGCCTGCAGCCTGGAATTCTTATACATTTGCCCAGTTGAAAACTGCTGTTGGGGTTCATACAAACGATGTGCTAAGCGGATTGAAATCGGCAGGAGTATACCCGGAGTGGGTGCAGGTGGGAAATGAAACAAACAATGGCATGCTGTGGGAAGATGGGAAAGCATCTGCGAACATGAGTAATTTTGCTCAGCTTGTTACGAGCGGTTATGATGCCGTTAAAGCGGTGTTTCCGGAGACTAAAGTAATTGTACATCTGTCAAATGGATATGATAATGGATTGTTTAGGTGGATGTTTGATGGATTGAAAAATAATTCAGCAAAGTGGGATGTTATAGGTATGTCGCTTTATCCCGAACAAGCGGTTACAGACCAGAACTGGCAAACTATAGATCCCAAATGTCTGAGCAATATGAATGATATGGCCAGCCGTTATGGTAAAGAAGTAGTTCTTTCTGAGGTTGGTATTTCCTGGTCTGACGAAAATGAAGCCTACAATTTCATTTCAGACATCATGGCAAAGAATAAGTCTGTGACAGGAGGAAAGGGAATTGGTATTTTTTACTGGGAACCTGAGTGCTACAATGGGTGGCAGGGATATCAGAAAGGCGCGTTTGATAATACAGGCAAACCTACACATGCGATGGATGCTTTTTTAGAAGGAGCGACTACACCTAATCTGGCGCCAACAATTTCAATTACTTCTCCTGCGGATAATTTAACTTTCTCACCAACAGAGAACATTACGATTGCTGTTACATCTTCTGATCCAGATGGAAGTATCTCAAAAGTGGAGCTTTATGCAAATGGTGGTACCCGTTTAGGGAGTGATAATACTTCGCCTTATTCATTTACATGGACTGGTGCGGCTGCCGGCAGCTATGTGCTTACAGCAGTAGCTTATGATAATAAAGGACAGATTAAAATATCTTCGGGAATAAATATAACGATCATAACCGGTTGTGTTTCGCCGTCAGCACCGGCGGTCACATCTTCGGTTGTATATTGTGAGGGAGCTACACCTGCTGCTCTTACTGCAAACGGCACTTCTCTGAAATGGTATAGCAAT
>JAGKWN010000143.1 GCA_021151805.1 Cytophagaceae bacterium
TGAATCTGAAAAAAGAATATAAACAGATGCCATAAAAATCTAAGCTCTAAAACAAAAGAGAAACACCGCTTGCGTGATGTTTCTCTTTTTTACCTGTACAGTGGAGAGGCGTGAATGCGAACACTTTTATGGAGCATTTGCTATTATTCAAGTACTTATAAAGCCAGACTGGAACTTAACTTTCAAATTGTTTTTATCAGTAATCTTCAGTTTAAATGATTATGATTATTGAATAAGGTAAATAGCTAATCAAAATGCACACCATTTAGAGAGACAATTTTTGTCTAATTATAAACTGTACTATTTAGGAAGGTTTACAAGTTATTTCAAATTGCTAAGTTGTTCTTCATATTCCCTTTTAATAAATTGAACAGAACCCTATGATTTTTATACTATGCCAATAAGCTTGCGCACGACGTTTTGCAGCTAGACAGTATTTTAGCACTAAACTCCATTCCGAGACTGAATTTTTTGCTTGTAAAAATGTATTTGTTAAGCATGAAATTCCACCTTTTGGTTAGCTTCTGTTATTTCTAGTACTTCTTTTCATTCTAAATAGTTTTTATATTTCAAGTATTCTAAAAGTAGTGTCAATTTAGTAAATGCAAAATTTGCTTTTGAATTCATTATTGGATGTGCTTTTTTAGCCCTTTCAATATTAATATCGTTGTCCTTCGCAGGCGAATACCAGCCGTCCCCGTTACCATATAATTGACTTGAACTATATGAGTTAAAGTCGTCAATTGCATCCTTTAGGTCGAGTAGTAAACTGTTAAGTTTTTTATCAGAAGTCGTGTTACTAATTAGTCCAGCATCTTGCGCAAATTCAATTGCCTTGTGAATAGCTTCTTTTTTGTAACCATACCAACTGTCTTGGTTTTTAATCTCCTCGTGAAAAATATCAATATCAAGTGTGTTCAGTAATTTTTTTATTATTTTTTTGTCGCTGCCTTTTGGTTTAAATTCTATTTCTATAAGTTTTTTTGAAAGTAAAAAGAGTTCGATTGATATTATAATTGTCGAAAATGATAGGGTTGCAATAACCGTTGTTCTCCAGTCTTTATATAAGTCTGGTAATCCAATAGAGTTTGTCAGTAGGTTAACAAAAATAGGTATTGCAATAAGCCCGAAATACCATTTATTCAATAACTTGTTCATAGTGTGGTGGGGGCGTCTTTAGCATTTAAGGATAACGTTTGGCAGCTAGCGAAAGTAATCATCGATGATAATATTTAGTTATCCTTTATTCATTAAAAATTATAACTGGAAGTAATTTATGAATGATTCATACTCATAAAAATTTCATTGCTATAAAGTTACGTATTTTTTATACTCTATAAAGCTTGAGAAGCAGTAAATGCCCTAAAATCTATTGAGAATGCGACAATTTTATATCAGCTATTATAATCTAAGAATACATAGCACCTTTATAGCTTTTTTAACTTCACTATAGCCCTGTAAAAGCAACGTAAATTTCGTATTTTAACCTCCTGAAACGCATTTTTATATTAAATGGCAGAGAAAGAAGCAAAAGCACGCATAAAGATCAATAAACTTCTTGAAGAATCGGGGTGGCGGTTTTTTGATACCGATCAGGGTAAGGCTACGATTAAATTAGAATCTTCTATCAAAATGGAAGAATTGGGAGCAGACTTTGAACACTCTAAAAACGGTTTCATTGATTTTTTGCTGGTTGATGAAAATCAACATCCAATGCTTGTGTTAGAAGCCAAAAAGGAAAGTCTGCACCCACTTACAGGTAAAGAACAGGCAAGAAATTACGCCCTGGCACAAAAAGTTAAGTTTGCTATCCTTTCAAACGGAACGCTTCACTATCTATGGAATATTGAAATCGGAAATCCCGAACAGATCCAGGCCTTTCCTACGCTGGAATCTATAAAGCAATACTATACATTCAATCCGGATCCAATTAAATTAACAGAGGAAGATGTACAGGACGACTATGTTGTATTAACACAGCTCCCAACGTATCAACAAATCCCGAAATTCAAAGACGAACATAAAAAGAAGGAGTTAATCTTTAATCTTAAGTTACGCTTTCTACGTTATTATCAGGTTGAAGCAATCAAAGCAGTGCAGCAATCTGTAAAGAATGGTAATAAACGTTTTCTGCTGGAAATGGCAACCGGAACAGGTAAAACATTAACAGCAGCAGCTATCATCAAATTATTCTATAAAACTGGAAATGCCAGACGAATACTATTTCTGGTTGACCGCCTGGAACTGGAAGAACAGGCAAGAAAGGATTTTACAAATTATTTGAAGAATGATATCACTACCGTTGTATACAAAGAAAAAAAGAATGATTGGCGCAAGGCCGAAATTGTAGTCACTACAATACAGTCTTTATTAATAAACAACAAATATAAAACCCACTTCTCTCCGACCGACTTTGATTTGATCATATCTGATGAATCACATCGTTTGCTGGGAGGTGGCAACAGCCGTGCATTGTTTGAATATTTCCTGGGCTATAAGCTAGGCTTAACTGCCACGCCCAAGGATTATTTAAAACATATTGATACCGATAACCTGGAAGATCCCAGGGAACTTGAAAGACGTATGCTGTTGGATACCTATACCACTTTTGGTTGTGAAAGCGGCCAGCCTACGTACCGGTATTCCCTTGAAGATGGTGCAAAGGATGGCTTTTTGCTTCAGCCAACGATTATAGATGCCCGTACAGACGTAACAACAAAACTATTATCCGAAAAGGGATATGGCGTTATGGTAACGGTTGCCAGCACCGAGCAGGAAGATATCTTAGAAGAAGTCGTTTACAAACAAAATCATTTTGAACGCAAATTCTTTTCAGAAGAAACAAACCGGGTACTTTGTAAAACGTTTATTGAGAACGGGCTGAAAGACCCTGTCAGCGGAGAATTTGGGAAGAGCCTTGTTTTTGCTGTTTCTCAAACGCATGCAGCAAAGCTCACGCAGCTTCTCAACGAATATGCGCATCAGTTCTTTCCGAATAAGTATCAAAGTGATTTTGCCGTTCAGGTAACATCCAATGTTGCAAACAGCCAGCAGATGACTGTAGATTTCAGCAACGACAAGCTGCTTGGCTTCAGCAATTTTACAAAAGAGCATGACGTACTGGAATCTTATAAAACAAGCAAGGCCAGGGTTTGTGTAACGGTAGGTATGATGACGACGGGTTGGGATTGCCCGAACATTCTTAATCTTGGGTTGATGCGGCCGATTTTTTCTCCTACGGAATTCATCCAGATTAAAGGCAGGGGTACGCGCATTCATACCTTTGAATACACATTCAAAAATGATCTCGGCGAACAGGAAACTATTGCTGTTAAAAAGAAAACGTTTAAGATCTTTGATTTCTTTGCTACCTGCGAATATTTCGAGGAAAAATATCAATACGATCAGGTCCTGAAATTACCCATACAAACAGATAAAGGGATTGATCTTCCTATAGCGGATGATATCGGTATTCAAGCCAAAAGAAGCGGCTACGAATATACAGACAATGACAGGATTTCTACCATGCATGAGCAGATAGTAGATTTTGCAGGCATGAAAGTAGATCGTATGTTTTTTCAGCAGTTTGAAGAAAAGGTAAAAACAGACCATGAAATAAAACAGCTTATGGAAGCGGGCGACGTGGAAATAGCCACTGCACGGGCCAGAGAGAAATACGACAATAAACCGGATGATTATTTTGATCTGGAAAAATTACGGAAATCATTAAAACTGGACCGGAAAATAAGCTGGAGAGAGTTACTGGAATTCATTTATTTCGGTAACAAAATAAAAGGAAAGGATGATCTGCTGGACGATGAATTTGAAAAATTCATCAGCACCACAAATATCTCCGGTGTAGAAGATCTGCAGGGCTTACGCTATTTCTTTTACGCATATATTACTGACCCGACTGTACGGGCGATTATAGACCAGCAGGACTTTACTGAATTATATCACAATCCTTCCTTCAATGCGGAGGACTTTAACCGTGTGAATGATGACATGAAACATACAATGCCATCTTACATCAATACCTATGTTCCATTGAACAGATTCATTTCCTAATACAATGAACTTCGATCTATTAGTACATACCATTCAGAACACACACAGCACGCTTCAGCAAAGTGCCCTGAAATCCATTAACAGGCAACTTACCATGCGTAACTGGCTTGTTGGTTTTTATATCGTTGAGTTTGAACAAAAGGGTGAAGACCGCGCAGCTTATGGGGAGAAATTATTGGATGCCTTAGCAGATTCTATTAGTGTAAAAGGTATGGGCGCAAGAAATCTAAAACTCTTTCGTCAATTTTACACAACCTATCCGCAAATTGCCCAGGCGCTTTCGGATGAATTAAAAAAATCAGGCTTTACGAATAGTCCAATTCGTCAGTTGCGGACTGACGAATCACAAAAATATGATAATCAAATAATTACAATTATGCATTCGCTGAATGCACAATTTAAACCGCTTGAATCAACGTTACAGCTAGCACCAGAAATAATCCTTAACAGTCTTTCATTTACACATCTCGTACATCTTTTTCCAATAACGGATCCACTCAAACGAACGTTTTATGAATTGGAATGCATCAAAGGCAACTGGAGTGTAAGTGAATTAAAACGGCAGATACATGCGCTTTATTTTGAGCGCAGCGGTCTGAGCAATAATCCGGAAAAACTAAGCCGGATTACACAATCATCTTCCGAAGCCTTACTGCCAACCGATATTATTAAATCACCGTTCACATTTGAATTCCTTGGGCTGAAAGCAAAGGATGTGGTATATGAATCGGATCTGGAACAACTGTTAATAGACCATTTAGAAGATTTTTTACTGGAACTGGGACACGGATTTTGTTTCGAAGCCAAACAAAAACGCATTACCATCGGAGATAAATATTATTTTATTGACCTGGTATTTTATCACCGGATCCTGAAATGCCATGTGCTGATTGATTTAAAAATGAAAGAGGTTGCACATGAACACATCGGGCAGCTTAAAACCTATATCCAATACTACAAAAAGAACATCATGCAGCCAGGCGATAACCCTCCGGTAGGGTTATTACTGGTTACAGAGAACGATAAGGCATTGGTTGAATATGCAGTAGCAGATTCCGACCAGCATTTGTTCGTAAGCAAATATGTACTGGAATTGCCAAGTACGAAAGAATTAGAAGCGTTCATCCGCAAAGAAATAAACAGTTGATTGTCTGAATCACGGATTATAAGGATGAAAGGATTGCACAGAAATGGAAGCATTAAAATATAAAGACATAACAGAAAAAATAATCGGAGGGTCATTTGAAGTACATAAATTCCTGGGCAATGGGTTTCAGGAAGTCATCTATCAGCGCGCATTAGCACATGAAATGGGAAAAGCGAATCTTACATTTGCGCGTGAAATTGAACAGAACATTTACTATAAAGATCTCGAACAGCCGATAGGTATGCGAAGAGCTGATTTTGTAGTAGAAGGAAAAATTCTGGTTGAACTGAAAGCATTAATAAAACTGGAAGATGTACACCTTGCACAAGCGCTGAATTATCTAAAGGCTTACAAACTGGAAATAGGCTTATTAATAAATTTCGGCGCAAAAAGTTTAGAATTCAGAAGACTGATTCTTTCTCAAAATAAATAGAATAATGTTGCCTTAGTGACAGATTAAAAGGATTCCACAAAGATGGTAACATTAACTCTTACATTAATAACAGAAAAATAGTGATGGATTGTTCAGAACATAGAAGACCAATGATGTCCTCGAAAAAAATCAGTGTAATCTATTAATCCATTTAATCCGCGATTCAGAATAAAAGCATGCTAGATAACATTACAAAAAAAAATATTGAAGACTGCCGGGATGTACTGGTAGGCAAAGTTCCCGACCCGAAAAGTCAGATTGAACAGATTACCTTAGCGCTCATCTATAAGTTTATGGATGATATGGATAAGGAAGCTGTTGAGAAATTTAAAGGCAAACCAAAGTTCTTCACAGGTGAATTTTCACAATATGGATGGAGAAAATTATTTGACCCAGGCCTTAGCGGGTCAGAGATGCTGTTGCTATACAGTAATGCACTTGAGAAACTCAATACCAATCCCAACATACCGGAGCTGTTCCGCAATATTTTCAAAAACGCATACCTTCCCTACCGTGACCCAGCTACATTAAAGCTGTTTTTAAAACACATCAATGTATTTGAATACAGCCACAGCGAAAAACTGGGTGATGCATTTGAATATTTACTCAGTGTTATGGGAAGCCAGGGCGATGCCGGACAGTTCCGTACACCACGCCACATTATCGACTTTGTAACTGCCTGCGTAAATCCCCAGAAGAATGAAACGGTACTTGACCCTGCCTGTGGTACAGCAGGTTTCCTGTTGAGCGCTTACAAGCATATAGTAAATCAGAATACCGATAAGCGACCGGGCGATAAGCTGAAACCGGACGACAGGAAAAAGCTGGCTACCCATTTTATTGGCTATGACATCAGTCCCGATATGGTACGGCTGAGTCTGGCGAATATGTACCTGCATGGCTTTACGACCCCGCAGATTCATGAATACGATACGCTGAGCAGCGAAGACCGCTGGCAGGAAGCCTTTGATGTGATCCTGGCCAACCCACCCTTTATGACACCTAAAGGAGGTATCCGCCCGCATAAGAAATTTGGTGTGCAGGCCAATAAAGCGGAAGTATTGTTTACCGATTACATTGCGGAGCATTTAAACAAAAACGGACGGGCAGGTATCGTGGTACCCAATGGTATCGTGGCAACCAGCCAGACGGCATATAAAGAGTTACGCAGGCATCTGGTAACCGATGGGCTGCTGGCGGTCATAAGTCTGCCGGCAGGCGTATTCCAGCCGTACAGCGGTGTTAAAACATCTGTATTGATTCTGGACAAACGCCTGGCGAAAAAAAGCAACCACATTCTGTTTCTGAAAATAGAAAACGATGGCTTTGACCTGGGTGCACAAAGGCGTGAACACGATAAGAATGATTTGCCTGTAGCCTTGCAGACGTTGGAAACATTCAAAACATCTTTAAGTAACGATGTAGCTATTGAAGCTTTGCCACCGCTTGCAACGCTGGTTGAGAAAGAAACGATCTTAGCGAATAAGGATGTTGTGTTGAGTGGAGAACGCTACTTTGAAACGCAAGCTACTCAAACGGAATTTGAGATGGTGAAGCTTGGAGATATCGTTAAAATTAATGCTAATGCAATTGATCCTGTAAAAGCTTTTGGAAACGAGCCCTTCACGTATATTGATATCGAATCAGTAGAAAATGGAACTGGGAAAGTTTCATTTAATAAAATAATACAACCCGCAGAAGCACCTAGCAGAGCAAGACGAGTTATTAAAAATGGAGATGTTATTGTTTCGACAGTAAGACCAAATTTAAAAGCATTCGCATATTTAGATAATTTACCAAAAAATTGTCTTGCATCAACCGGATTTGCTGTACTTTCTGAAAATGATAAAGTATTAGGAAAATATCTTTACAGTATAATTACTCAGGACATAATTGTCCAACAAATGATTGCAATGAGCGATAAAGGGCAATACCCAAGTATAACTGCAAATGATTTAGCAGAAATTGAAATCCCTGTTCCACCAATTAAAATACAACAGCAGATAGTAGCAGAGATAGAAGGTTATCAGAAAATCATAGATGGCGCAAAACAGGTTGTAAATAATTACAAGCCTACTATTTCTATTAATCCCGAATGGGAAATGGTTGAGTTGGGAAGTTTAGCAAAGCTTGTTGGTGGAAGTACACCTTCAAAAGAAATTTCTTTCTATTGGGATAACGGAAATGTTGACTGGATTACTTGTTCAGATTTTTCTAATAGTCCAATATATATTGAAGATTCAATTAGAAAGATTACAGAAAAAGCAGTTAAAGAAAATTCAACCAGCATAATACCAAAAGATACTTTAGTTTTAGTTACAAGAGTATCACTAGGGAAAATGGCATTTGTAAGAAAACCAACAGCATTAAATCAAGATTTAACAGCCCTCCTGTTTGATGAAAACCATATCAATAAAAGATATGCTTATTTTTATCTTTTATCAATTGCCGATCAGATCGAAAAAGATGGCCATGGTGCAACAGTGAAGGGTGTAACAAGAGATTATGTTAAATCAATAAAAATTCCGGTACCAACAATATCAGAACAAGAAAAGATTGTAAAAAAAATTAAAGAAGAACTCCAACTAGTAACAATGAACAAAAGGCTCATTGAAATTTTTGAGCATAAAATAAAGAATAAAATAAGTGAAGTATGGGGTAAAATGAGAGAAATAGAAGCCGTTTAATTCATAAATATTCATAATATGAAAAGGAAATTCACAACTAACTCTCGATTAGTAAATGAGCTATTCGCAAATTATATAAGTACGTTCACCGCTTTTTGTGAACTAATTAATAATTCAATACAAGCTAAAGCAAAAAATATATGGATTAATATTGATTATGTATCAGAAAGCGAAATAAGTCCTTTTATTATAAATGCCATTTCGATTAAAGATGACGGCATAGGCGTACACACGGCCGACATTGAAAAGAAAATTCTGGATATAGGAACAACTAATAAAGATGGGGGTAAAGGCATAGGACGTTTTGCCGCGTTTCAAATAGGAAGATCATTTGAGATCGAAAGCGTTGGGTACAATTCAAATGACAAAACTTTTTCAAAAATTAATATGCCATTGGCTTTTGAAAAATTTGGGAATAATATTAACGTATCTGAAATTGATTTAGACATAAAAGAGGAAATCCTTAAT
>JAGKWN010000144.1 GCA_021151805.1 Cytophagaceae bacterium
GCACAACAGCAGGTTGAATGGCGGTTAGGTTAGAGTGGTGAACGCCGGCATGAGTTATAAAACAGAAATTACAAATTTCTCTTATCTGCGTCCGGGATTACAAATCCCGGACAGCTTCGGGATAATGCAGTTGGCTGTTGGCCGTTGGCACAACAGCGGGTTGAATGGGGGTTAGGTTAGAGTGGTGAACGCCGACATGAGTTAAAAAAGAAGAGCTTGTCGACGAGCAACGTGACCTTCAAGGTTTTTAACCTTTGAGGTCTTTTGACTAATTGTCTCTGGCCTGTAGCTCTTTGGATTTGCATTTGCCACTCACAACCATTTTGTAGTCTTTAACTACATTTTTTACGATATTCACATGCAGGTTTAGTGTGTACGGTTACAACCAACGAATTCCATGTCCGATCAATTAATTGCCGCAATAAAATCCATTGATGATTTTTCAGCTGAAGATCTTGAGCAATTCAGAAATGCTCTGGAGCCTATATTCATTCCGAAAGGGGAGTATTTTCTGAAAGCCGGACAGGTAAGCAAGTACATCGGTTATATAGAATCGGGTTTGGTGCTGTACTACAAATTGAATGATGGCAGTGAAATTCCCTGCGACTTCGCCATTGAAAACGAGTGGATCACTTATTTGAAGAGTTTTATCTCCGGTACTGAATCGGATATGTACATTCGCGCGCTCGAAGATACGCAAGTACTGGCTTTGTCGTCCGCCAGCATCGGCGAGCTGTTTCAGGCGCAGCCTAAATTTATGGGCTTGCGGAATTATTATACCGACCTGGCTTTTATGAAAAGCAACAGCCATGCGTTGAATCTCGCTTCCCTGAGTGCAAAAGAACGCTATGATATTTTTATGAAAGAAAATCCAGAGCTTATCAAACGGGTGCCGCAATATTATATTGCAGCCTATCTGGGTATTAAGCCTCAATCGCTAAGTCGTTTGCGCAATCATTGATTTCTTAACAAATGTGAATGCATGGGGGCTGGCTAATGCAGAATTTTACGTCATAATCAATACACACTATTATGACGACTATCACACAACGATTTTTACAAACCTGCCTGCTGTTTATCTTAATCACTGTAACAGGCAGTCTGCAGGCACAGGATTGGAAGAAAGACCGCAAAGTAAACATTTTATTCGGACTTTCGCAGCCCTTGCTGCTCCATGGCTTTAACATGGAGGTGAACTACATGTACAACCGTTTCATTTTTGATTATTCTCATGGGACATCCCTCGATTTTGACGAAAATGCCGTCACACAGGATCTAAAAGATCAAGGTGTGGTGGTACACATGCCGTATAGCACCGGCTTTGGTATAGGCTATCGTTTTACCTCGTGGCTGAATATGCGGGTTGAACCCAAGTGGCATCGGTTTGAATTCTATTACAACAACGATGAGCAAACGGCTGCCAATGAAATTACATCGTACAACACATTCACCCTGGGGCTGGGATTGTATGGCGCATTCTATCCCTTTAAGAGCAAGGAATCTTTTTTTAAGGGCTTCCTGATTGCACCAAGCATCCGCTATTGGCCAACAGTAGCTTCTAGCTTAGCGGGAGATTCGTATACATACTTGAATAAGAATACACACCAGGCTGAAGAGATCAAAACGCTTGATCCGGGCATGGGCTTTACACCCTTTGTATTCAACATCAGCCTTGGTTATACGTTCGATCTTAAAAGGGGAAAATAATTATGAATTAGTTCAATTTTTATTATCTCATTCCCGGACCTTTTTCTGCTCTTGTTTAATCCTTAAGAGTAGAAGAAGGATCAGGGATGAGGCAAAAGAAGAAGCAAAAGAAGAAGCCCCCCGGGATAAGGTAAAAGAAGCGTTTGGCTATGTAGTGATTCCGTTGTATCTTAAATTAAATATATATACAAATGTAATCGCTTCATTGCTTTATTCTATTGGAGAACCTCAGAACATATATACAGCAGCAGACAGAATTTACAGCGGCAAGCTGGACAATTCTCAGGTCCTGTCTGAAAGAGCAAACGTTTCGTAAAGGCCAGCGTTTGTTAGCGGAAGGTGATATCTGCAACGCTATATTTTTTATAAGCAGTGGCTATTGCAAGGCTTCCTACAACCTGGAAGGAAAAGAAGTAAATACTGCTTTTTATTTTGAAAATGATTTTGCCTCGAATACTAAAAGTTTGATCAGTGGAACGAAATCGGAGTTCGACATTGTGGCATGTGAACCGATGCAGGTTGTATCCTTTGATAAAGCAGCGCTTTTAAATGCATACGCAGCTTCCAGGGAAATAGAAACATTGGGAAGAAAAATCCTGGAAGGCATTGTAGCCAAACAGGAAGAGCATGTAAAAAATTTTACATTAATGACTCCTAAACAGCGGTTTGAAAACCTGGTTCGCACCAGGCCTGAATTTTTACAACGGGTGTCTCTTACCCAAACAGCTTCCTATCTGGGCATAAGTCGTGAGACGTTGAGCCGCTTACGCAGGAAATAAAATTTTGTGACTTTTGACACAGGTAGGCCTGTTGTTTTTGTAAGATCTTTGTTGCTCACAATTAAACAGACACAAAGATGGAAAATGCAAAAATCGTATCCGAATTTATTGAGGAGATCTGGAATAAAAGAAATTTTGAAAAATCAGAGGAGTATATCCATCCCGATTTTAAAGATCATTCGCTGCCACAAAATCTTTCATCCGACATGGAAGGGATGAAGCAATGGATCCTGAACACGGGTATGTCGTTTGAACACCTTACCATTATTGAAGATCAGGTCACGGAAGGAAATAAAAGCATTGTAAAAATAAAAATGGTTTTGAAGCATATTGGTCGCTGGCGTGCGTTCGAAGCCACAGGTATTGAAGTAACTACTTCCGGCTACAGGTTTTATAAACTGCAAGATGGAAAGATCATTGAACACCGGGCGTTGATTGACGGACAGGCGATCGAGAACCAACTTTTGAATGTAAGCAAAGGATGCAAAATTGCTGAGTAGATAACGGGCCAGCAATGCCATACCTGTTCAATAGATTTGTAATGGCGGAGATAGAATACTTGTATGGATTGATTCCCATAAAAATCCTCTGTACCTTGTAATTACATAACTCTCCAATTCCCCATGTATAAAATTGTCTCCGCGTTAATCTGCTTTTTTATTTTCAACCAGATCGCTTTTGCCAATACTGTACAGATGTCAGCAGATTCTGTACTGCTTGTTGATTATTACAGTAATGGCAAAAGGAAACTGGAAAGTTATTATTATGTGAAAAAAGATGCTCAGGGAAAAATTGTATATGCCGCAACAGGCAAGCAAACCAAATATTACAAAACCGGCATAGTTGAAGGTGTTCAATATTTTAAAGATGGTATACCCCATGGCAAATGTGAAGCCTATACAACAGAAGGCGTATTGAATAAAGTATTTTATTATACAGACGGAAAATTGAATGGTCCGTATACGTTTTATTATCCTGGCGGACAAGTGATGCATACCGGCACTTTCAAAAATGATCTGGATTATGGGCCCAGTAAACGCTATCATGCCAATGGAAAGCTTTTCATGGAAGAATCATATAATGAACAAGGTATACAGGAAGGCGAGGTGAAGATCTATGATGAACAGGGGATATTGATCAAACAGGAAATGATGTATAACAGAAAGAAACAGTAGGCTCCTTGTTGTTGCTCGTTGCGCAGGTAACTTTAATATTATCAAACCAACTTTTATTTAAACGTTTGATCCGGGCATGGGCTTTACACCCTTTGTATTCAACATCAGCCTTGATTATACGTTCGATCTTAAAAGGGGAAAATAATTATGAATTATGAATTACCACTTTTTAAAAAGACAGAAGGGGTAATTCATAGTTTAGGTATCGTTTGAAGACTTATTATTTTTCGGTCTTTTATATTTTTAGTTTCTATAGAATACAATTCTATGTACATTGTATGTATAAATATTTCCTCAATATCCCATGCGTACAGAAGAAGCAACAAAACCAGAGGAATGTTTTTTGTGCTCCTCGGAATATTTTTCGGATTCGGCAACAGCTATTTGGCAGGCTGAATGCGTAAAGCGTTGTAAAGACAAAGATAAATCAACCGCATATGAGAGATACGTGAATTGGGTGCGCAAGGAAAATGAGGTAGCCATTTTTATGCTTTATAGTTATGCTGATCTTGAAATTCCCAAAACGTTTGATATTATTTTTCAGTTGGATAAACCTGAAAACTATATTCAGGAAGAGTATCTGTTGACGCAAAGTATACATGAAGCATGGATGCCATTGAATAATATATCTCATGGCCATAAACACCTTTGTATCTTGAAATTTAAAAGCAGGATTCCTGAAATGATTAATCTCTTATACAGAGCAGATGAAAAGTTTTGTACTACTCCCAACAGTCACATAAAACTCGGATTCTGTCATTCGGAAAATTTTGAACAGATCAAAAATCGAATTAAGCAGATGGTAGATAAAGCAGGTGAATAAAAAACAATATGACAAAAAATATAAACTTTAATTATTTCTCATTATGAAAAAAATACAACTCTTTTTAATCAGCATACTTTCAATGATTCTCCTTATTGGATGTGAAGCACTAACCGGTAAAGAAATAGCGCGGCTGCCGGTAAATCAAATCAGTCTGGATACCACTCATTTGTTTATTAAAGAGGCGACCCTGGATCTTAAAAATGGTGATAAGATTAATATCTGGTCAGACATGGACATAGAATATGATGGTGATGCATCCCTGCGTTTTAAAATAGAGATTCAAAAAAACGGACATAACCTGGGAGTACTTACCATTGATCCAATGAAAAAGAATATAACCTTAGGCGAAATAAAAACAACACTTAACAATAAAACCAATTGGAGTTTTTCCGGTAAGAATTCTGAATTCAACATTGACGGTGACGGCACTTATAAGTTCAGGGCAATACTGATCTCTTCCGGAAATCCTACACTTAAAATAAAAAAGGCTGAAGTGGTTTTTAAAAAATAAGTAATGTGAAACTTTTCTATCTATTTGTAGCGGATGCCCCCTCACCGTGGTCTGTGGCACACAGAACACCAAAGGTAAATTGAGTTAAGAAAGATAAAATGGAATCTGTCTAAAAATCCTGAAGAGTATAAATGATGGTCAGCAAAATATTATCATGAAGGTGAAGATGTATTTGACATCTTGTTACATATGCTGATCGATTTTGAATTGATAAAGCAGTGGGTGTTCTGTGTGCCACAGACCACGGTGAAAGGGTGTTCTGTGGCACACAGACCAAGGTGAAGATATCGTGCAGTCAGACACTGGTGCGAGGGCAATACATTAGTCGAAAACCTCCCAGGTTTTCAAAACCTTGGAGGTGTAGTTTCTCGTCGGAAAATTTTTTTTTATTATTAATACATTTTTAACTAAGCGAGGACTGGTACGAGAGTGGTTAAATACTACTTCATCACGAAGCCGTTTCCCTGATCTCGACACTATTCTTATCGCTGCCATTCAGGATCGGACATTTTTCTGCGATACCTACTGCTTCATCCATATTGTTAGCATGTATAAGGATATAACCAGCTATTGATTCAGCGTTTGCAGCATAAGGCAGATCCTGCACAACTTTCCCCGGGCGCAATACCTTGCCGCTGTATTGCAGGTGATTTCCGCCTTCCGCCAGCAATCCTTTTTCTTCAATACCGCTCATCCACTGCATCCACTGCTGCATGTAGGTTTCCATCTGCTTCTGGTCTGGCTGGGCTTCTTTACTAAGAATGTCAAGCCTGAAGATTAACATATATGTTTTCATATCAGGATTTTTAACAAACATAACAAAGCCAAAGAATAGCTGCATTGATCTGGATCAAAAACGTGTAATAATTATGAATTATGAATTATGAATTATGAATTATGAATTATGAATTATGAATTATTCAATTTTGAATGGTGTTACAGGAACACATGACTATTGTCTGACCATAAAAAATGAACAATATGAAAAAGTATTTGATGTTTGTGAGTGTGCTGGCCGTTATTGCCTGCAACAACTCAAAAAAAGCAGAAGAGCAGGCAAACCGTGAGAATGCGGTACGCCAAAGAACCATAGATTCAATCGCGGCTGCACGTGAGAATCAGCAGCATTACAGTGCTGCAGAAACTGCTCCTGCTGCTCCTGCTGATCATACAAGCACAGAGCCTGAAAAGAAAAAAGGCATGAGCAATACCACGAAGGGTGCGCTGATCGGAACTGGTGCAGGTATTGCAACCGGAGCAGCGACCGGAGCAGCAGTTAATAGTAAGGACAGGGGGAAAGGAGCTATTATCGGCGGTGTGGTTGGTGGTGCTGTTGGTTCAGGCGTGGGCTACGGCATTGGTGCGCATAAAGACAAAAAGGAAAAGGACGCACAGGAAAAATAAGTATGCCCTGATTGTCTCTGTTATTCATCCCGTCTTTTCTGTGAAGGAAAGGTGGGATGAATAATGCATGAACGGTTGGCACAGACATTAATCGGATATCAACCTACCGCGACTTTAACCGGCTCAGCGTTTCGGGAGTCATATCCAGATAAGAAGCCAATACGTTGTTTGACACTTGCTGAAACAAAGCAGGTGTTTCTTTCATGGCCTGTTCAAACCGTTGCTGTGCTGTTCGTGTCATGATGCTTTCGATCTTACGGGTTTGAAAGGCATAGGCCATTTCCAGGATCTTCTGGTAAAATTTTTTCCAGTAAACAGAGTCTTCATTCAATCTGTAAAAATCTGTATAGTTTATAACCAGCAATTCAGAATCGTTCAGCGCATCTATCTGTTCAAAAGATGGCTCCCCTGAAATGAAACTGCCCAGCGCTGTGCCGATGTGATTATCAGGCATGATGTATCGTGTTTTTTCCTTGCCGTTATCATCAATAAAATAGGTGCGGATACATCCTTTATAAACAAAATAAAATTCTCGGCAAACTTCACCGCTGGTAAGCAACTGTTCGCCACGCAGCACACGCCTGACTTTAAAACAGGATACAATCTCATCAAGCTCCTGCTCCGGAAACGGGACGATGAAATTTAATACCGCTTTGAGCTGATTCGTTGTATCCATAACTACAAGGGAGTTTAGGGCTTTTAACTATGTAAAAGTAACATTTTTTTAAGTATCTTGGATAGGTTAAAATATCTCCAATGAAATTCGGCGTATTATTGGTTTTTCTATCCATCCAGCTTTCAGTATCTGCGCAAAAGGATTTCATTTTTATGAAATACACGCTCGTGCAAACAGTACCTGATAAATCTGTTTCTATATATACAGGGAATTGGAATGATTTTGATCCTGATTCTGCCGTAGACAGAAATTCGTTTCTTGAACTGATCATGACATTTAATAACGGGAAAGATACTGTCTTGCTGAACGCAACGGATTATATTATTAAAGCGCTTGATTCGCTTTCGCTACGTCTCATCAAAATCAATAATAAAAAGCCTGCTATTTATGTAGTCATGAAGCTGAAGGCAAATAGTCATTTGGGTGAGCATGGTACTTATGAGGAGCATAAAACCATTCATGAAATCTACGATCTCAAAACACATAAACAATTGTTTGCTGCTGTAAGTAAATATGAATATGCGGGTGATTACATGGAGTATTATGATTCAACATCATCTTATTCTACCACAGCTTATTTTTATCAATACGAATTTTTATTGTCCCGTTACGGTCAGATACACATTGGCACCTCAGACAAAAGGCTTGAAGTTTCCGGCGACAGGGTATGCATAAATATGGACACTTCATTTCCAGGTTACTGCGATTGCCTGTTGCCGGATCATAAGGCTGGAATGTATGTGTATCGGAATAGGAAATACAAATTGAAAAAAATACAAACACCAGTTAGTAATAACTATCCTGATCTGGATTGAAATAAAACCACGCAGCGATGATGAAGCAGATATTATTTTTTATAGTGATTCTATTGACAGCTCAAGCGTGTGAAAAACACATGCATGCTGGGAAGGCAAATCCGAATGCTGAAGCTGTCGTTTTTAAAGATACCCTGTATCAAATTGCTTTTGACTCCCTTTCAAACAACCTGGGTAACATTGTTCCTTCAAACGAACATAATCGTTTCATCAAGTATTTTAAATATATTGGTACTGATAGTATTTGTATTGCCATGGCCTGGACAAGCGATCCTCATTTTATTTGTGAATATCCTAAGGAATATCTATTCCCGGTAAAATTTATTCATGCACCGTTTGTTTCTGGCACGAAGGGCGACAGGGTATGATGCATAAAAACATGGGTTTTGATCTGTCTGACGGCAACAGAATTACGTTTATATTTACTGGAAAATATCTACCGATATCAAAAGAATAATAATCGTCATGAATTTTGATCAGTTTCGTTTTAGAGAGAATTTTATCAAACATGAAAAAAACAATTATATATCTACTGACACTGATATGCCTGGTGTACATACCAACTTACGGTATGAAGAATGATACGTTGCAATATAAAATTCTGGAAACATATTATGGTTGCAATGTGTATTCGGATCCGATTTATTATGTTTATACTGAAACTCGTGACAGCGCATCACTGATACGGATTGCAAAAGAAATTAACAGGAATGAAAAGCTCGCCCAGGCATCCAAGGAAATTGTATTTCGCAATCAGGACAAAAACTACGCATATGTTTATATAGCTTCTGATATGGATAAGGTAAAAGAAGAATGGGAGATTCGTTTTTATTCTTTTGATACGTTAGAGAACAAGCAGTTCGCCCAGGCCATACAAAAGGTTGTGAAGTATGCCGCATATGACCGTAAAGATTTAAAGATAAAAGAACTATACGGTTCACCGGCAGGAAATCATTTTGTAACTATTTTAACGGATATGGAACGTAATCTGTATTATCAGTCATTCTATTTATATCCTGATCAGTTTGATTTCTTTCCAGTTATTCCCTTGTATAAAAC
This sequence comes from Cytophagaceae bacterium, assembly GCA_021151805.1. Lineage (GTDB taxonomy): Bacteria > Bacteroidota > Bacteroidia > Cytophagales > Cytophagaceae > Cytophaga. The sequence continues at coordinate 8,953 of JAGKWN010000144.1, forward strand.
ATTTAAAAATAAATATTGGTATGAGCTTGAAAGGCAGGAAAGTTTGTATGCCGAGCCTAAAATATTCCGATCAAATTTTAAAAAGAATAAATTTGGAGATTGGTTATCGCTTTGCAGCGAAAAAGAAGTGAAAAACAAATTCACCGGAGGCTTGTATAACCTGCATTATTAAAATATTCAATCAATAAGCTTTCATCAGTAATCATATTGTATAAGTCATTCTACAATGGAACAATCAGCTCAAAAAACAGAACCGGATAATACAGCAGTGCGCACTTCCTTATGGCGGGCTTTACATGTACTGACAGATGCACAACCGCATATCCTTGAAGATACAGTAGGCTTGCAACTGATCGCTCCACCGGATGGCTGGCAGGAACGTCCGGACATGAAGTTTACAAAACGCCTGCGGGCTTCTATTGTCGCACGTGCACGTTTTATTGAAGATCTCATTGCTGAAAAGCATACAAAAGGAATTGATCAGTATGTGATTCTTGGTTCGGGTCTCGATACGTTTGCGCAACGTCGTACAGATCTTGCAGCAGGATTGCAGATATTTGAAATTGACCAGGCGGCTACATTGGATTGGAAACGGCAACGTCTTGCGGAACTTGGCATGCACATGCCCGCAAACCTGCATTATGTGCCGGTTAATTTTGAAACTGATTCCTGGCGCGACGAACTGCTGAAAGCCGGATTCGATGCTGCTAAACCTGCGGTCATAGTTTGTACTGGCGTAACACTTTATCTTACAAGAGAAGCCATCGTATCTACACTGGAGCAGATCAATACGTTTGCTTCAGGTTCTATACTTGCCATGACCTTCTATCTGCCTATTCATTTGCTGGATGAAGAAGATCGGATCATGCAGGAAATGGGAGAGAAAGGAGCACGTGCTGCAGGTACTCCGTTTGTTAGCTTCTTTACGCGCGAAGAAATTATTCAGCTCGCTGTTGAAGCCGGATTTAAAAATAATAATACGGTTTCAACAAAAGATATGGAAAAGCTTTATTTTGCTAACCGTAGCGATGGCTTGCAGCCGGCAGGGGGAGAAGTGTTTCTGGTGTCAGAGATTGGATAAATGTGTTAGCTGAATACCTGATGAAAAAAAGAGTAAATATCCAACACGACGAAGGTGTATTAATACTTCAGGGGAATTTTAAAGAAACGGTTTTATATGCAAACCAACTGCCCATTCAATATACCTGGTTTGCAGAAATAGGTTCAACCTGGAGATATCATATTGCGAGGAGTCTTCCACCACATACAATAAAGGAAAATAAAGAAAATCAGGAATTAGTAAAAAGGGGCATTAAATCCACTGGCGATTTTTATGAGATTGTAAATTACTATAAACAATTTTTGGGAAGAGGTGAATACGAATTTGGTTATTATAAGCTCCATAAATATCATGCCTGGATCAACATTCCGAAGGGTAAAACCTATCAATCTTTTGATTATTATGGAGGTTGCCCGGATATAATTCCAACGCAAAATAATATCAATGAAGAACTGGTAAATATGTATGCAGAGCAGATCAGGAACGGGCTTAAACCTGTACTGGTAGTTTTACACAATGAAGGATCGCATATTGAGTTTATTTTAGACGGGCATCATAAATTTTTGGCTTATAATAAATTAAAGATGGAACCCTATGCGGTGATCATTACGAAACTTGGAGAAACCAATATAAATGTTGCTGAAGCTCTGGAACTGTTGCACCGTATGAATTGCAGCAATCCGGCTTTTATTGAAATTATAAAAGAGCAAAAAGAAGATACCCCTGATTATTTACGTATGGATCTGAGCAAAACATATGTTGAAATTGATTAATATAGTCTACTATTAAAGATGAAACAGTTTCTGATCATTATAGTATTCGTATTGTTCTGTAGTTGCAGACATGACCACTCTGCCGGGCAATGGCAAACCATCGAAGTCGGCGATTACCGTTTTGACTTTCCGCCTGATTTTGAATTGATCGAAGAACAAGGGATTGATTCATATGTCGGCAAAATAGCAGGTGATAGCATGGTATTTCATTTTGATTTTGGGTATTATTCGAATAGACTGGAACAAACTCCTGAAGAATACCTGGCGCAAGGTTATTGGCGGAAAGAACTTTCCTATTTATTCATGAAGAATGGAATTACTTATGATCAGACCAATATGCCGCGGGTGGATGTGCTTTCGATCAAACAGGCAACTGCCGCGGATAGTTCAATAGCAAAAGGCTTTGGGTACATTGCATTATGTAAACATGATACTACTGAATTTGAATTTCCGTTTTCAATTCCAGCTGAGATCACACAATTGAATTTCAGGATTGATACAGTAGACCATTTTTACAGAAAAATTGTATTTGCTAAAAATCCTGCAAAAGGTTATACTGGCATCTACCTAAGGGATCTGGATAATTTAAATACATCTATGAACAACCAGGTAGCTTTGTCAATGGTTACGAATAGTCTTACGCAGAAGCAGCAGGCGATTGCGTTGAAAATATTTCAAACCGTACGACACACAAAAGTAAAATCGTAATAATTAGATAAAAAATAAAGCAATATGGCAGAACAACAAAATAATACGGATGCTACAACGCCCAAGGTAACAGGTATTGGCGGTATTTTCTTTTTTTCTGAAAATCCGAAAGAAACAAATGAATGGTATCGGAAGCATCTTGGATTGGAAACCACTGATTACGGTTCTACTTTCGAATCACGCAACATCAACAAGCCAGAAGAAATCAATGCACTGCAATGGAGTCCGTTTAAGAAAGGGAGCGATTACTTTGCACCTTCTAAAAAAGAATTCATGATCAATTACAGGGTTCAGAATATCGAAGGATTGGTAGCACAGCTAAAAGCCAGTGGTGTCACTATTCTGGATGATATTCAAACGTATGATTACGGAAAGTTTGTGCACATCATGGATCCCGAAGGTAATAAGTTAGAACTGTGGGAACCGGCAGAATAAATACAGATAAAGGTTAGTGATATAATAATAGTTGATCAATGACAGATGAAGAAATAAAAGCAAGCGTTTCTGAAAAAGCAATTGCGTATGGTGTACCCCGTAAATATTCCGCTCTTTTTGATACACTTGATGATGAATTCAAAAGAGCTTTCTCCCGGGCAAGCAGTGAAAGAACGTTCGGTCTGCCGATTGTTCGGTTCTCACATCCCAATGGATTCTGGGTGTTGATCGGAACAAAGGAACTGGCCTGGTTTGATAATCATACGATTCAGTTTGTGAAGCATAAAGATATTGAAAGATATAAAACACTCGATTGGGATGAAGCATATGAAAAAGCTTCCACCAGAATGCTGGCAAAATTTGAATTGGAAAAGCTTGGCTTAATAACGAAAGACAATCAGTTAATCGAATTGTATCTTGAAGCCAAGGAAGAGTATTTTACGTTTCAGCATATGATGATCCGAATTGTACAATTGATCCGTTAATAGCATAAAAATTAAAACATACTATGCGGAAAAAGTACCTGTTCTACGTGACTGTTTTTTCTTTATTTAGTATTGTTCTACTGATCTGGTATTGGCGGGCAAAGCCAAATGTAAAACTTATCGAACGTAATACCGATGGCTGGTACGCCCCATCGGAAGTTTCGCATCCTGAAAACTATAAGAAACTTGTACGCCTTGATTTAAGAGATAATAAGACATTTTTAACACAGTATGCATGGTATTGCATCGTTGTTTCTAATTCATTTCCGTTTGCGGAAAAACAATATCATGGCGCAGCTACGCAGGAGATTATTGAAATTTTAAACGATTCGAGTTCGTATCGCTGGGGAGAGCATGGAACGCCTGACATTGACAGGACTATTATTTATTATGGAAAAATAGATGAGCCGGTGGGGTACACAGAGATTGATCTTGATGGTGAAGTTGAAAATTATCCCTATCGGTCCAGTATGAAATGGGGTATGCTTACTAAAAGCAGTATGGAGAAATTAATGAATATTTTAGATAACAGGTAGGAGCTGTTTATTCAATGGAGATAAAACCGCTTCGTATTTCAGTACTTCTGAAGGGCGCGGCATTTTTTGATATAAATGCCGAACGAATGATAAACTATGGATTCGGATTATTGAATTGAAGCATTGTAAGGGTGTTGTTCAATTGTTTTTATTTTTAAATAATTTTGAATAGTAACTGTCAATGAGTATTTTCATTATATAAATTTTTATAAATACCTTTTAACCAGGCTCACTTCATGGAAATTGCTGCTATACCCGCAAACGAAGCGGAGCGTTTACAGGCACTAAGGGAATACTCTATTCTGGATTCATTACCGGAAAAAGATTTTGAAGATATCACACGCATAGCCTCAGAGATTTGCCAGACGCCTATTTCACTGATTTCCTTGATTGATGCAGACAGGCAATGGTTTAAATCCAAAGTAGGAATTGACCTTACGGAATCAAGCCGGGATCATGCATTTTGTGCACATGCGATTCATACGCCTGATGAGATTTTGAATGTGAAAGATTCAAGACTTGATAAACGTTTCTTTGATAATCCTTTTGTTACCGGCGATCCGAACGCAGTCTTCTATGCAGGTGTACCGCTCGTTAATGCGGATGGCTTTGCGTTGGGTACGCTTTGCGTGATTGACCAGGTGACGCGTGAACTAGATGCCAACCAGCTGAACTTATTACGGGCCTTATCCAACCAGATAATTAAACTGCTTGAATTGCGGAAGGCCAAAAAGCGTTTAGCAGAGCATGAACAGGAAATCATGGAAAGAAATAAAGATCTTGAGCAATTTGGATATATGATCTCGCACGACATTAAATCACCACTGCGGAACATTATTTCATTGACCGGCATTTTACAAAAAAGCCTGGTTGGCAAAGCAGCTCCTCACGATATAGAAGTAATAGGCCATCTGGTAAATACATCCATACGTTTGAAATCGTTGATTGACGGTATCACGGCGTATTACCTGGATGTTAGTATCAATGTACAGAATAAACAGCAGATTCAATTAGACACACTGTTTGCAGAGCTTGTTTCATTGCTTGATCCGCGCGGTGAATGCATCATTACACATCATGCAGAAATAAATATGGTTGTAACCAACGAAGTGGCATTAAAGCAGATTCTGATCAACCTGATTACAAATGGGATCAAATACAATGATAAGGATGTTGTAAAAATTGATGTGCGCATCATCGATAAACCGGATCAATATGAATGGATTGTGCAGGACAACGGATCAGGCATTGAGAAGGAGCAGTTCAGCGAAATATTCAAGACATTCAAAACACTTGGGAAGAAAGACCGCTTCAACAACTCCGGTACAGGCATCGGGCTTTCTACGGTGAAGAAACTGGTTGAAAAATCGGGCGGTAGCATACGTGTAGATTCAGAACCCGGTGCAGGATCTACGTTTACGTTCAGCATAAAAAAATAAATCATTCATTATAAGAAATAAAAAAGTTCCGTCCCGATCCTGATA
>JAGKWN010000145.1 GCA_021151805.1 Cytophagaceae bacterium
ATTATGATGGTATTGAATTCAAATTATGTAGTAAATTAGTGCAGTAAAATAGTACAATTTAACTAATCCGAATGCGATATCTTTTATTTTTGCTTTGCTCATTTATTGGTTTAAGTTCCTTTGCAATGGATTCATTGAAAGTAACCCGTATGCCAAAGTACAGGTATTATATTTACGGCGGAGCTTTTTTTCCCGTATCGGAAACGAAATTAAGTGTTGACGGAAGTTTTGCAGGTACATCCATAGATGTAGAAAATGATTTTAAACTGAAAGGGAAAGGCGTCTCATTCAGGGCAGAAGCATTAGCACAATTTTCGCCACGGAGCGCCGTGTCTTTAACCTATTTTTCGGTTTTCAGGCATGGTGAAACCAAGCTGGATCGTGACTTTACCTATGGTGATTCAACTCTGAATGTGGGAGCACGTTTAAACAGTTATTTCAATATTCGTTTTATGGGCGCGACCTATAGATACAGTGTTTTTTATAATAAAACATGGAGTCTTGGGTTAGCAGCGGGATTACGTGTTTTGAATGTTGATGTGGGAGCCACAGCTGAACGGAATAATGGAAGTACTTATTCAAATAGCCTTTCTGTGTATATTCCTGTTGCTCTCATCGGCCTTCATGGTTCTGCTTATATTACACCACGACTTTTAGGCAGATATTCATTTGAATATTTTGGTCTGACAATACAAGGCATTAATGGTAAGGTATTCGATAACCGGTTAACACTGGAGTATTATATACTCAAGAATTTTTCATTGGGTTGCTCTTTTACAAATATTAAGTACAGTGTTACAAACTTTCCTATTAACAGTCGTTTCGATGGGAATGTTAGTTATTCTGTATCTGGTTTTGCATTGTATCTCGGTGCAAGATTTTAGTGGATCAAGCCAACAGATAAAAAATGCATGTTTTATTATTCATGCTAAAAAACGATTGGGATTCACTGTTATTAATTAAACGTATCTATTTAAAAAAACAAATTCTATGAAAACGAGTTTCTATGCTTTTTTGCTGGCAGTATTTCTGGTAATGACTCATACCAGTTCTTATGCTCAGCGCGTTGAATTAACTGCTACAGGTGGGTATCAATACTGGGGCAGTTACAAATATTACAATGGATACAACAATACGAATGGTAAGTTTGTTTTGGGCGATGGCCCTTGTTATGGCGGCATTCTGGGGTTCGAGATCAGAGAACAAACATTTGCTGAGCTTGTTTTCAATCACCAGGATTCCCGTTTGGTAGATAAACCTAATTATGGGTATGAGACTACGCTTGGAGATGTAGGTGTAAACTATTTTCAGTTGAATGGAACACGTACTGTTTTATTGAATGATAAAGTTGAGCCTTATGCTACACTTGGTATTGGTGCAGTTTTATTTGATCCGGTTTCTGCAAAGTATTCTTCACTATGGAAATTTTCTGCAAACTTTGGCGCTGGTATCAAATATTTTATCAGTGATAAGGTTGGCATCAGAGCTGGCTTTGGTTTCTGGGCACCAATCCAGGGTGTTGGCTTGGGTGTAGGTATTGGTACTGGCGGAGCATATGCCGGTGCATCAACGTATACAACAATCATTCAGATGAACCTGTCTGGTGGATTGATCTTCAGATTAAGAAACTAATTCATCAGGAAGAAATAAAATCAAAACTCATTATGAAGTGCCGGAATAGACGGGCTTTATAATGAGTTTTTTTATTGGATAATAATTGACGAAATCATTACACAACATTGAATACGATGCAGCGATTTTTACTTTTATTTACCTTGTTGGTCATAAGCATGCAGGGTCATGCGCAGGATACGAGTGCATGTACACCAAAGAATTTAAGTGAAGTGCTGTTTCACAAGCATGTATCGCCAACCACCAAGATTAAAAATAAAGAGAAAACGACTTCATTGATTTTGTTGCCGGTAATAGGTTCAAGCCCTGCAACAGGCTTCTTTTTTGGAGTTGGAGGTGTAGCTGCATTTTTTATGGGAAATCCTCAGCACACCCGTATGTCTTCTTCAAACCTGGCCTTGCAGTATACTACCAAGAATCAGTTTATATTAATGCTGAAAACATCCGGCTATACACCACATAATACTTTTTTTATACAGAATGATATTCGGTTAATGATTTATAACCAGCCTACGTTCGGGCTTGGTACAAATTCCCCGGATACAACTTCCATTTTGTATCAGGTAAACATCAACGGAAACAATACTACTGGTAATACTGGAGCACAGCCGCTTTCATACAACTATCTGAAATTGCATCAGATCATTTCCAAAACTATTAATCCAAGCAATACACTTTTCTTTGGTGCCGGTTATCATCTCGATCATCATTATTCCATTGTGGATGATAGTTTAAATGTAGAAGCTAAAAAATATACGAGCCATTACATCTATTCACAGAGATATGGTTTTGATACCAGCAAATACACAATGAGCGGCTTAAGCGCAAATTTCGTTGTTGATACGCGAGATAATCTTATCAATCCGTATAAAGGATATTATGCGAATGCCAATATACGCTTTAATGAAACCTGGCTGGGCAGTACGGCCAAGAGTACCATTTTATGGGTTGAGTTCAGACATTATATTTCTCTTTCAGAAAAAAAGAGCAGGCATGTACTGGCAATATGGGCATGGGCTAATATGCAGCTCAGTGGGCATGCACCTTATATGGATCTGCCTGCTATTGGCTATGATTCTAAAGGTCTTTCCGGGCGTGGGTATGCGCAGGGGAGATTCAGGGGAGAGCAGATGTTGTATGGAGAAGTTGAATGGCGTTTTCCTATTTCTAAATGTACGGAGGTGTTAGGCGCAAATATATTTGTGAATCTGACGACAGCGTCAAGCAAGGATAATCATGTAGATTTGTTTGAATATATAAAGCCCGGCATTGGTGCCGGGCTTCGTATAATGCTTGATAAGAAATCCCGCACCAATCTTTGTATGGATTATGGCTTGGGCAAAAAATCAAATGGCTTTTATATGACAGCCGGAGAGGTGTTTTAAGAGCACCTCTTACCAGCCTCCGCCAAATGCCTTGTATAGATTTACATACGATTTAAGATAATCTTTCATTAAGGTTGAATAACTTAATTCAGCAGTAAATAAGGTCTGTTCAGAATTCAATACTTCAATAAAGTCTGTGTAGCCACTGTTATAACGGGCTTTCGATAATTCAAGAACTTTTCTTGCAGCTTCTACCTGGTTTTTTCTGTGTACCATTTCGTCTTTCATGGTGCGTACATTGGTAAGCTCATTCTCTACTTCAACCAATGCCTGGATATAGTTTTTCTGATATTGAAGCGCCAGTTGTTCCATCTTTTTCTTTTCAGATTCAACCCTTCTTTTGTTTTTACCAAAGTTGAAAAGCGGACCTGTTAAGGTAGTTGATATGTAATTGGTAATAGAGCCTGTTGCAATGGTTTCAGTTACATCAGAGCTCACAAACCCAAACAAGCCTGTAATCTGGAAGGACGGGTAACGCATGGCAACAGCCACACCGATTTTTTCATATTGCGCCTGCAGCTGTTTTTCTGAAGCGCGTATGTCAGGACGTTTTGATAACAGATCAGAAGGAAGTCCCTCCGGAATATATGGATTCACCGTTTGGTCCTGAATAGTTTTACCACGTAGGATTGTTTTAGGTGTTTGGCCCAATAATATACATAAAGCACGCTCAGTAGCTTTCATCTGTCTTTCCATCTGATAAATGATGGCTTTGGCATCTTCCAGCTGTTGTTCAGACTGTAGTTTATCAATTTCAGCAGCATCACCATACGTAAAGCGGTTGTTGATGATGTCAAACATTTTTTGACGGGACTCAACGGTATGTTCGGTAATAGCAATTTTATTATCCAGGTCAATCAGGTTGAAATACATCGTTGCAACATCCGAAACGATTGATAGTTGAATAGACTTGCGTGATTCTTCTGATGCCAGAATCTGGTAATAGGCCTGGTTTTTGCTGTGTCTGATTTTTCCCCAAAGATCAATTTCCCATGACATACCTACGTTTGTTCTAAAGTAGTCATAGGTGGTGCCGATAGGTACAGGTGCATTGTCTGATGGATTGTAATGCAGGTATCCTGCGCTGTAATCAAAAGCTGGATATAGATCTGCTTTTGCCATGCCATATAAGGCTCTTGACTCTTCAATGCGTTTGGTTGCAATACGTGCATCGTAGTTTGAATCCAAAGCAACTTTGATCAAGTCTACCAGCGTTGAATCATTAAAGAGTTTAAACCATTCGTACGGGTTTGTTGTATCAGAAGGAACAGTCGTAGTAAATGTTTCACTGTATTTTGTTGATGTACTTATATCCGGTTGGTTGTATTTAGGGCCAACCATACAGGATGAATAAAGAAGGATTCCTCCGATAAAAAAGATAATGCGATTCGCCTTCATGATCAGTTACTCTTATTAAATATTTTTTCTATCACTACATATAATGCCGGAATGATAATGATTCCGAAGATGGAAGCAATCAACATCCCGCTGAATACAACCAATCCCATAACTTTGCGGGCTTCGGCACCCGCGCCGGATGCGGTTAGTAGCGGGGTAGCGCCAAGAATGAATGCAAAGGCGGTCATTAAGATCGGCCTGAAGCGAAGCTTAGCCGCTTCGATTGCTGCCTCTATAACAGTCTTTCCTTGTTCTTTCAGCATCTTCGCATACTCAACAATCAGGATCGCATTTTTAGCCGCCAAACCGATAAGCATGATCAAACTGATCTGCGCGTAGATATTATTTACATAGCTACTATCAATCAGGTTCATCATCCACAAGCCGCCAAAGGCACCGAGGATTGCTATCGGTACACCAAGCAATACACTGAATGGAAGTGTCCAGCTTTCGTACTGTGCCGCCAGAATCAGGAACACAAGTAAAATTGCGAACGCGAATACCACACCAGCTTTACCTTCAGCTTTCTTCTCCTGGTAACTTAAGTTGGTCCATTCCATACTCATGTTGGAGTTGAGTGTTTTTTCGGCAACTTCCTCAACAGCTTTCATTGCTTCCGCAGAGCTGACATTTGGCGCGGGAAGACCTGTAACCTCGGCAGAACGGAACATGTTGAATCTGTTTGTATAAGCAGGTCCATATTCTTCTTTAAGCGTTACAAGTGTATTTAAAGGAATCATTTCCCCTTTATTGGATTTTACAAAAAAGTACGCCAGATCTTTTTCTGCTTTTCTGTAATTCATGTCTGCCTGCAGCAATACTTTATACTGCTTACCGAAACGGTTGATGTCGTTTACATACAGCGTACTCAATAGACCACCGACAGCTTTATTGATTTCATCCAGCGATACATCCAGTTTTTTCGCTTTATCTGCATCAACACTCATTTTGATCTGAGGAATATTCGCTTGATACAATGATGTAACACGACCAATTTCCGGGCGCTTATTTAATTCTGCTAAGAAAGCCTGCATTTGTTCAGCCAGATATGCCGGTGGGTTACCGCTGCGGTCCTGCAGCATGAAGCTGAAGCCGGCAGAGTTGCCGAGGCCTGCGATTGGAGGTGGCGCGTAAGCGATACAAGTGGCTTCAGGAATTGTTTGAAGTAATTTGAAATTGGTTTCTTTAATAAGATCATTCACGTGTCTGCGTTCAGCCCATTCGTGCAAGGAAATAAATACGGTTGCGTAATTACTTGCATTGGTATTGGATAGCATGGACATACCAACAACTGAAGTTGAATATTGTACTCCTTCTACAGATTCCAATAATTTTTCAATTTTCTTAGTTACTGCATCTGAACGTTCGAGAGAAGAACCATCCGGTAGCTGAATGTTGATCATGTAATATCCCTGATCTTCACCAGGCACGAAGCCTCCTGGGATACGCTTGTACACTACATAAATCAATACGCCGATAATTCCTGTAATGATCAAGCTTCTGAATGCCTTGCGGGCAAGTAATCCTACCACACCTACATATTTCGATGTTATGGCATCGAATACTTTGTTGAATTTTTCGAAAAACTTATCCAGGATATTTTTCTTTTTATTCGGGTCTTTTGGTTTCAGGATTAAGCCTGCCAGCGCCGGACTAAGCGTTAATGCATTGAATGCAGAGAATAATACAGAGATGGCGATGGTAACGGCAAACTGCTGGTATAAACTTCCCGATATACCAGGGATGAAAGCTACTGGTATGAACACAGCCGTTAAGATTAAGGCAATGGCAATAACGGGTCCTGAGATCTCACTCATGGCTTTTATCGTAGCCTCTTTTGGATTGAGGCCATGCTCCATGTTATGGATTACAGCTTCCACCACAACAATGGCATCATCCACAACAATACCAATGGCAAGTACAAGTCCAAGTAAGGAAAGGATATTGATGGTGAAGCCTAAAAGCGGGAACACCAGGAATGTTGCAAGAAGTGCTACCGGAACCGTCATTAAAGGGATGATGGTCGCACGCCAGTCCTGAAGGAAAATAAATACAACGAGAATTACCAGAACAATTGCTTCAAAAAGAGTATGAACAATCTCGTCCACACCTTCCATGATTGGTTTGGTTGTATCAAGTGTAACCTTTGCATTTACGCCCGGTGGGAAACGTTTCTTCATTTTTTCAATCTGTGCATTGATTTCATCGGCTACTGCCAGTGCGTTGGATCCCGGTACCTGGTAGATTGCAATGATAGCTGAAGCCTTGCTATTTACACGACCGATGTTATTGTAATTTTCCAAACCGAATTCAACACGTGCCACATCTTTCAGACGAATGGTGGAACCGTCGCTCTTTGCTTTTACAATGATGTTTTCAAATTGCTCAACCGTCATTAAACGTTCCTGCAATACAACCGTGTAGGAATAATCCACACCTGCAGCAGCCGGAGCGCCACCAATAGAACCACCGGCAGAAATGGTGTTCTGCTCTTTAACTGCCTGCATCACTTCACTAACAGATAATCCTAAGCGTGCGATCTGATCCGGTTTCAGCCAGATGCGCATGGCATATTCACTACCGCCCATTAAGTTTACCTGTCCCACACCTTTGATCCTTGAAATAGGATCAACAATGTTGATACTGGCATAGTTGGACAGGAAGTAGTTATCATACAATTCCCCCTCTGCCTGAAGAGATATAAGTACTAATGGAAATGATAATGATTTTTTTGTAGTTACACCTTCATTCTTTACTTCAACCGGTAAAAAGGCTGTTCCTTGTGATACGCGGTTTTGCGTAAGCATATTCGCTTTATCAAGATCGGTGCCTACTTCAAATGTTACACGAATGGTCATGGAGCCATCGCTGGCATTTGTACTCTTCATGTACAACATTTCTTCCACACCATTTACCTTTTGTTCAATGGGTGTGGCAACAGCCTGCTCAACAGCTACGGCACCGGCACCACGGTATGTTGTAGTGATCTGAATTTCAGGAGGAGTGATTTCCGGATACTGGCTGATTGGTAAAGAGGTAAGCGCAACAATACCCAATAAGATCATTACAATTGAAATTACAATCGCAACAATTGGACGATTAACGAAAAACTTTCCCATGCAACTAAATTATTTTACGCTTGTTGAGTCTGTTTTAGCTTGAATAGGATCGACAACGGTATTGATCGTAAGGAAATTATTTCCCAGTAATGCGATGCGTTCCGTGCCTTTCAGACCATCTGTAATAACCCAGTTGCCTTCTGTTTTCTCGCCGGTTTTTACAATACGAACCTGTAATTTATTTTTATCATCAATGATGAATACCTGGAAAACGCCCTGGATCTCACGTACAGCGTGCTGTGGTACAGTGATCGCATTTTCAATTTCATTTGTTTGTATACGTACACGTACATATTGGCCTGGTATTAAAAGCTTATCCGGGTTTTCAAACAAAGCTTCAATGGTCATGCTACCTGTAGTCGGGTCAATTCTTCTGTCTTTGAAATTAATTGCACCGAAATAAGGATATACAGTACCGTTACTTAATATAAGTGAAAGCTTAAATTTTCGTGCTTCGCCGTTAGCAGCTTTCTCTCCGGCAAATTTTAAATATTCATTCTCTGTAATCGTGAAATGTACACGAATCATGGAAACATCACTAATGGTATTTAAAATAGAGTTTGCTCCGATAGGAGAAACATAGTCGCCTTCAAGTGCATTGTTAATACCAATGACACCAGAGATTGGCGCAAGCACATTACAATAGCTTAGGGAGATTTGTTGGCCTGCTTTAACTGCTTCCTGTGCTTTTACTTTTGCACGTGCTGCATTTGCTTTTGCTACTGCTTCATCCAGGTCTCTTTTTGAAACTGCGTTTATATCTGCAAGTGGTTTGATACGCTTCAGATCTTCTTCTGCATTCACCAGTTCAGATTTAGCGCGTTCCAACTCGCCGTTGGCCTGGTCTACTTTGGCCTGGTATTCGATCGGATCAATGGTGTATAATAGTTGGTCTTTGCGTACCGGATCGCCTTCTTTATAATGAACCTTAAGTACAACACCTTCTACACGCGATGTAATCTGTACATCCGATTTACCGAATGTTTGTCCTACGTATTCATCAAATACCGGAAGATTGGATTTTGTTGGCGTAACAAATTGTATCTGAACAGGTTTTTTTTCAACCTCTTTATCAGAAGATTTACATGAAAAAAATACAATGAGGGTGACTGCGACAACTAGTTTTTTAAGCATACAAAATTGTAACTAAAATTTAAATAATACTTTGATGTTCAAATGTATGTAAATAAATGTATATTTATACAAAATTTATTACATACAATTTGAA
>JAGKWN010000021.1 GCA_021151805.1 Cytophagaceae bacterium
TACTATTCGTTTTAGATTGTTTGAAGGTAAAAAACTTATTAAAAAAAATAATGAGCAATATGTTGTACATACGTCAAAACCTGAAGCGGAATCTGCATATCAAAATTGCCCCTGGCAAGCAGATTCTGTTTATGCTTTTATGCTTGCATTAGATAATAACATAAATAATCCTCCTTACATAATCTCTATAATTAGAAAAGAGGATACAATGAAAGTAGTAATTAAAAAAATTTATTATGATTGGTTTTATATAGATTCTTTACCCTTCATGGTTGGCCATTATGAAATAACACTTCCGGAAGACCCATTGAAATTTATTGATGGTAAAGTTTTTATGCATCAGTTATATAAGGAAGGAAAGTATGGATGGATTCTTACGCCGGCTTCATGGGATGCAATACGTGTTGATAAGAAAAAAATCACACGTATAAAAAAACAAAAAAATAAAAAGAAATAATTTATTCTATTATTCTAAAAACACAAATCAATGCCAAAATTTCTTCAACCTGTTTCTGACCTTACGTCTCTTGATTCGATTCCGGAAGAGTTGGGATTTGTGAAAGATGGTATTCAAAAATTATTGAATGGTATTTTTTATAAAGACTTACAATTTTCTAAAAGTCCAAATGGAGATTCTTTATTTTCCAGTCTGAAACTTATTTGCTTTAAAAAATTAGCTGTTGAAATTCCTGGAACCGGAATGTTTTTGGTTGTAAATCCGGAAGTTAATGCAAACTCAACGGACTATACAGTTATTCCCATTGATTTAAGTTATAAATGGAAAATACTTGGATATGCGAAAGCATTTAAGCTGGAAGGTTTCTCTTTTACCCCTGCAGATATTTTTGATCTGATCAATGCCATCTTGGCCCTTTCAGAAGAGCGAATTATAGAAGAAACACTCGGTGCTTTTTTTCCTTCGTCGACAAATCCAATCAATGATTTTGTTGATGCTATTAATGAATATCCGGATTTTGCTGCCAATCCGATACCATACCCAACATCTTCCAATAAAATAAAGGAACTTGTTCATTCCATTGAAACACACACAGGCAAGCAAGCTTCTGTTGTTATATTCATTGTTTTTTTAGCGCAAAACGCTACGCTGAATGGTACACTGGATCGCATAGACCAGCTTTATACGAGATTGCTTGGAGGTTTAACAACGCAATTCATTAACGATCTCATCAAGCCCCGTATTGATGTATCATCAAATCTTTCAGTGGGATTGGAGTTTCCCAGAAATGTTCTGGTACCGTTGGATGGCACAGGTAAACCTTTGCCTTTAAAAGATCTTTCAGGTAATGAAATTAAATCGACTATCATATTTGATATTGGTGATTTTAATTTCAGTACTCATGGTGGATTTGGATTTGATAAAGAACTTGCTGGCAGTTTGAATCATCCTTCCCAGATTGGAAACACGGGTTTGAAAATAGACTTTCATCAAGCCAAACTTGATCTTAGTAAAAAAACAAATATTCAGGAAGCAACCTTAGATGGAAGGCCAAATGATTTTGTCGGTGTATTTATACAAGATGTCGTTATTGGATTTCCTGCTTTCTGGCAGAAAGATGAAGCCAGATCAAATGCTGAAATATTCGGTAAAAATGTATTGATCGGAACAGGTGGTTTTTCCGGAACGATTGGTATGCGTGCCAAAGATCCCAAAGGATTGGCCGCGCCATTAGTACATACACATTTTGGAGGTGCAGGCAATGCTGGTTTTGACATTTCTTTAACATCTTTTGATATAGATTTTCATCAGAATAACATTACTCATTCTGATATCAACGGGCAGCTGGCTTTACCCGATAAATTCAAGTCGGTAGGCCCCGACGGCAAACCAATTAATGCGCGTATAGTACTGGATGTAGCTATTGCCATTGGCAATGGTGATTTCTCAATCACCGCGAAGCCCATCAAAACGCCGCTGATGTTCAACATTGCCAATGTTGCCAATTTCCAGGTCAACAGTATTTCCGTAGGGAAAGATGATGACCGCTATTACGTCGAGGCTTCGGGTAAAATCAAGATCATGTATGATACGCCGCCGTTTGCAAACTTTCTGCCGGAGGCGATAGACATTCAATGTCTGCGGATCTGGAGTGACGGGCAGATCGAGTTCCGCGGTACAGGCGGTGAATTTAAATTACGTAAACCGATTACCTTACGCTTCCCACCAGTAGAATTGAGCGTTACTGCCATTCACTTAGGTTCGTATGAAGGATACTATAAAGGTTATCAGCGTAAGTATCTGTACTTTGGTTTTGACGGTTCGGTGAGTATTAACCCGGGCGGTATTTCAGGCAAGGGTAGTGGTATTAAGTTTTATTTCACGCATGATAATGAAGACGGGAAACCGCTGCATGTGTTCATGCGGATCCAGACTATTGAGATTGACCTGATCCTGCCGGATGAAGAAGATCCGGGTTTATTGTTACAGGGTATTCTGTCTATGAAAGATCCTGACCCTACATCGGAGTTCCCGGATCCGGGACCTGAGTACATGGGTTCTGTTACGTTTGAACTGCCACGGATCAAGATGGGCGGCAGCGCAGGCATGCGCTTAAACCCACGTGTACCGGCCTTCCTGGTTGATGTGTCACTGGAAATGTCCACACCGATCATACTGGGTGCAACCGGTCTGGGGATCTATGGTTTCAGAGGTCTGTTCGGTAAGGAGTATATCGCCAGTAAAGAAGTAGTGGGACTTACAGAAGAAGCACGCTGGTTTGATTACTACAAGAAAAAAGTTCCGCCGATAAATAAAGAAGGTGTCGATATCGGCAAATTCGACCTGAAGAAAAAAGGGATTTCCGTGGGTGTGGGTGTTTCGCTCGCAACTTCATCCGATCAGGGCCGTGCCTTCTCGAGTAAATTATTCTTATTGCTGTCGCTGCCGAATGCTTTCTTATTGCAGGGGCAGGCACAGATTTTAAAGAAGCAGCGTCTGCAGCTGAACGATCCTTCGGATCCGCCGTTCAGCCTGATGCTGGCAGTTGATGACCGTTCACTGTCTGTAACGATCGGTGTTAATTTCCTAGTTCCGAATGATCCGGAAAGTCCGGATGATTCCGGAAAAATATTAACCGGTTTCGGTGAATTTGATTTCGCCTTTTTCTGGGACGATGCGAGTGCGTGGTATCTGAATTTCGGCCGTGATGACCGTCCGATTCAGGCGCAGGTAATGAATCTGTTCCGTGCCTATGCGTATCTGATGATCTCGGGCCGAGGCATTAAATTCGGTGCCGGATTTAATTTAGATAAATCCGTGAATTGTGGCCCGATGAAGATCAAGCTGTGGGCGATTCTGGATGTGGGGGCACAGATCAGCTTTAAGCCTGTACAGTTTGGTGGTTTCTTTGCCTTGTCGGGTGGTGTTTCGATCAAGATTTTCGGGTTTGGTTTTGGCTTGTCTGTGAAGGCAGGTCTTGCGGGAGAAGCGCCGAAGCCATTTATTATAACCGGTAGACTGTCGGTGTGTGTGCATGTGCTGCGTAAAGAACACTGCGGTACCATTGAGCTTACCTGGCAGTTTAAAAAAACCATGCAGACAGAGCCGCAGTATTTCATTACGGAAACCGCTGAAGGAAATGCCCAGGTTGCTAAAGCCGTAAACATGCTGACGGGTGAAGGATTCCCTATTAAAGTGCTTCCACCGGGAGCAGCCCTGCCTACTTCGATCAATCTGGATGACTATGTAATACCTGTTGATTCCTTCATTGATATTGAATTCAATAAGAGCGTGAAAGGAGGCTCGAAGCTGGGCACCAAGATCGGCGGTTACCGCGGCAGTGTTGCAACAGAACTTATCCCTCCGGTAAAAGGAAAGAGCAGTCGTGTACTACATGAATATTCTGTAGAGAATATTCAGATTTTCTGCCTGGACGGATCGCAATGGAAGCCTTATGATATTTACGATGCATTGACACCGTGGGATACCGCGCCATTCATACAGACAACCGATACAAAAACATACCCGATCGGCTACTGGCAGCTTGATACACCGGGCCGCGTAAACAAGCTATCGATCATGGCGACTACACCAGTGCGCTTCCTGCGTAATGCGAATGTCGTGTATGAAAATCTTGGTATGAGTGTAGAACATCTGCTTTGCGAAAAACAAGCCCGCGTACCACAATGTGCCGGCTTGCTGGAAAGTACAACCGGAACGATTGTTAAGAGCGATCTTATTTCCTTAAAAACAGGTGTTAAAGTTAAAGTGTTTGGCAAGGATGGGAAAGTGATTTCGTTCGCCAATGTATTTAATGAATCGAAAGGTCTGCAGCTGATGCCAGGCAGCTATGCTGAACTGTATCTGCCGGAGCCTTCACCGATTGCGAACCTGAAACTCTCTGCATTGACAGATACTGTAAACATTACGTATTACGGTCTTTCGGCCAATGCTACCTATACAGAAATCAAACACAGTCTGATTCCGCAGAAAAATCTGCTGCAGCCTGTTGTGTACGAAGATAAAGACAATCCGGTAATTAAAATACGGATTGAGCCGGGTGCATGTGCGGCAGATACAGGCCTGAGCTGCGGACTTCCGCTGCCTGAATCTGCATTGCTTTTGATCAGCCTGAATCAGATGGCATCAGCAAATACATTGGCAACTGGTGATCCGTATAACGGAACCCGTTTGTATCTGGATAAATATATACAATCTGAATATCTACCTTCCGGATATGATCCGTGCAAGCTGCATATGGAAGTACAGCAGTATATCCGCCGCAGATGGACGTTTATCGTGAAGAACTCTCTAAACCCGGGCGGCGCACGTACTGCTACGATAAAAATAGGCAAGAAGACCATAACGATCAACGTACCTGCTTTTAACATTGCAAACCCTGTGGGAGACACAGCAGTGATCATTAATACGATGAAAGCTGGGTTTATCCTGACAAAAAAGTTTAATATCATTAGCCAGACGGCTAATACACTAACGATTGAAGCGAAGGACCCGAAAACGGATCTTGTATCTATACCTTTCAGCAATGCCTTCACGCATTTCCTTGCGCCGGATAGCGGCAGAGCATTCAGCTACCAGAATGTTCTTTCATTCTCCAATCTTCGTCCGGATACCGACGCGCGCAAGGAAGGCCTCAATTACGGATTCCTTGTAGATGCCGCACTTACGGGCGGTGATATTGTAACCATTAAAGGCAGTACGGATAAATTCCCGATTGTATGCTGCAATGGTGTTACAGCCCGCTATGTTTCAACTACCTGTACGCAGGCTACGGCACGCCTGAAAGAGCTGCAGGATTACAGGGAGAAACTGCTTGCAGAATATGCATATGAGCAACAGCTTTGTACTTCATTATCACAGAATATTTCCTGCCAGGCAGAAAGTCTGCCGCACTGCAACCGGGTTACGCAGGTAGGTCTTCTTTTACAAACCGTAAATGAAGAGATCACCTCTCTGAACACTTATCTGCTGGCGCACTGCTCCGGTGGTTCAGGTCCGGGAGAAGGCTCCATCTGCACAACAAATGTTACTGTGCAGGACTGCAGCATAGTTTTCTATAAAGTATGCTGGATGAAGGAAGTTGATTATCTGTACAACAGTAATATTCCGGATTATCAGATGCTGCTGAATGATACCACTGCGCTGGTGAGCCGCTTTGAGAAAACCATTCAGCCTGTATGGAGACCGAATACCAAGTATGCGATCCTCATGGAAATCAGAGATGCTGTCCGTTTAGAGGGACAACCAGCAGCAGTATCACCATCACCTTCCGCATTTTATACATACCTATTCCAGACGAAAGGTCCAGTGGGACATTTCCATCAGTATAATCCGGATTACAAGTTATTAGCAGAAAAGAATCAGCAGAATCAGTTTAAACTGGCGGATCTGAGGCATTATGTGGATCTGAGCAGATCGTATCCGAATGCGGATGGAAATCTGTTGAGTGCGAAACCGATTTATTTCTTCGATCCGAAATTATACCTGTTCTTCAAACGTGAGTATGTGTATGCGATGTACCAGGGATATGCTGCCTACAAAGGATTGCCGGCTATTGAGTCTGCTATGAACCGGATGGTTGTAACGATTAAAGATCCATCAGTAAGTGAATTTGCTGTTCCGCTTGAAGGAAACGAAGCCTTGTGGAACGAAGACCGGAATTCAGTACTGCCGCGTGATATACGTGCTATTCTGAATCTGATCAATTCACACGATGCGTGTATGGATATTGATCTGAGCCGTCCGAAAGGCGTACATCTGGAGATTGCGCCGCCTGAGCTGAAACCTCTTAAGTTATACAGCGCCATGTACTATGCTGAATTTACACCGGGCGATACCTTCGGGCCGACTGAAGTACTCAGCTATAATTTCCAGACATCACGTTACAGAAGTTTCAAAGAACATATCGGAAGCTATATACTGACAGATGAAGATGACGCTGCGGTAACGAAGAAAGCGGTGTTTGATGTGAAACTGCGGACGTTTACCGCAGACGACCACACCAATGTGCAGCAGATCATAACCGGTACCATGACCAGCAGCAATCCGCTGCTTGCGAATTTCATGCATCCATATGACCGTTTGGTAGATGGTGTGTTCAAGCTCAATCTGCCTGCAGCAGTAAATCTGGAGTTCAATATCATCCGTGATTACAGCCTGGGTAATGCAGGATCTGATACCATCATTGGTATCCTGGTTCGGAGTCCGGAGCCATTCAACGATCCAAAGATTCCGATGGATCGTCTGAAGGAAGCTATCCGTGTACTTCTTCCGGATGGAACAGTTAATACTGCATACAATACCATTCTGTATTCAAAAGATATTTCGTCCGTATTCATTTCAACGGCATCATTAAGTATTACGGATGTTGCCATGTCGATTGATTTTGAATACCTGACTTATACAAAAGACGGTTTTAATTTGGCAGATCATGTTACAGTTGCCATTGATACACCTGCATCTGTTTCGAAACTGGCAGGCACTGATTGCGGCCGTACAGAAGTGAACTTTACTGATGTACTGAAAGCAGTGCCGGTGAAAGATGCTGTGTCATACCAGTTCCTGATTGAACGTACAGCAGAGAGCTTCAGCCAGTCTTATACAGATGTAAATGCCGAAGCGTTATTCCCGCTGGGTGAGATCAGTGGACTTGATTACAACCGTGCTTATACGGTTAAAATCAAAACGCTTGAGAAAGAAGCATTGACGGGCATTGAACGACTAAGTTCTTATGGACCTACCTGTACGATCATGACACGTAAGCTCAGCTTCTTACTCGCAGAACGCGCACAGAAATATCAATATGTAAATGTACCATTGACTATACCGGTATATCTATTGTTCCTGAACGGAAGCCGCTTTGCTTATAACGGAAACGTAACTGTAACGGCGACCGGCAGTACGACAGGTGAGGGTGTAGTAGCACTTACAGATGGAGCAGGAAATGTTACGCTGCAGAATGCAGTTCCGGAAAATGTTCAGATCGGATTTACAGATTCGGCAAACACCGGTTACGATGTAAGTGATGTGGATACGATCCAGTTTATCGAACATGCGACACGTTATCTGATTTCCGTGCCTTCGGGAATAGTTCCTGTAACTACTCCGGGTGTATCCGTAGCGGTAACGGTTAAGGCTGTCGGACCTAGCTCTCCGGCGAATGTTGTTGATCTTGGGTATAACAAACCTGTAACATTGAATGTTTCCGGTGCTGCCCAGGGAGCAGGCCAGGTAACAATAGTGAGCGGTACGGGAATGAAATATATTACCAACAACCGTAGTCAGATTGTTACGCTATCACTTGCGAATATACCACCGGAAACCCTCGATGTGAGCGATACTAAACAAATCAAGTTTGTTCGCAGTGGTAATACATATACGTTCAGGGTGTCTTCGAAGAGCCGTTCAATCAATCAGCCTGTAACGGTTACAGTAGAGGTGATGAAGCAGGATGGTAAACTTGATACAACATTTGATATAGGTATTAAAGTAAAAGCACCGGATTCTGTGTCGGGCGACCAGGTATTGAGCATTCTGAATGGTACGGGAACCGTTCAGGTTACAAGAAGTACTGCCGGAACAGTAACAGTTTCTCTGGAGGATATATATGGCACAGGTTTGTCACTTGGAGCTCCTATTCAACTAACTTTTAATAATTGATAAACAGTAAAGCGGTTTAATTTTCATCATGGCGAATTTAAGTAATCTGATAATAGGGGATAATGATCGTGTGCAGTCTGCTTACCTGGTATTACAGGCAGCAGGCTCCGGAGATAGCAGTTATGGTTTTTCAGAAGGGATACACCTGCGTTGGGATCTGCAGCGTACGCTGGGAGAAAACCATCTTCCCAAAGGAAACTTAGCATCCACAGGAAACGAAGATTATTACACAGAGGCTGGTTTTAACAGAGCCGATGACTTTGTACAGGTCTTCAGAGTACCTTATCATAAAAAATATAAAGCAACAGTTGATTTCAATACAGATGTTCCGGATGCGACTGTAGAATTTGGCGCTTCACGTGAATGGCACTTTATTAAATCCATTGAAGATACTAATGTAAGCACTACAGTTATTATCCGTTTTAAGGATACTGGATTATATGACCAGCTGAGAGCTACCTATACGCCTGTACTTGCAGCCCTTTCATTCATACAGCATTATACAGGTATACTGGAGGTGGAAGCGCAGGATAAACTTTCGTTCGCGGCAACTATCCGTATAAAGCAGGATACGCCTGCAAGCGGAAGAGTTCGTGTTGAGACAGTTTCCGTGCGTGATTACAAGACTGCTGATGAGGAAGCCTATCTGTCTAAACGTGCTACCTACAACTTTAATTCATCTACTTTATTACCGGCACCGCCGGATCTTCCTATTGTTGATGAAACGGCATTTTTGAACATGAAGTGTTATGATGAATATGCGTTGATGGTTGAAAACATTAAGTATGTTCGTTTCGATTACCAGAATGAATACCCGGTAATTGTTTCACTTGAAACTTATTCAGATTTTATTATAGGAGCTTCTGTACAGGACGAGTCATGGGAATCTGTAGGTGCTAACAATGGCTTATATTCTTTGTCGCTGGATCAGAACGAAGTATTAAATCGTCTGGATAACACGGCATTCAATGTAAACGGACACTGGAGCCGCTTCCTGCCAAGCAATGCTCCTGATCCAGCAGGCGGTCCTAATGCTTTCAAAGTTCATACTGCAAACTATCAGGATAAATGGAACCGTGCAGACGGAATTAATAATGGTATTATTTCCTATCTGACACTCAGCACAGATCCGGATAATCTTCAGGCAGTGCAGAAATTCAGTAATAATCCATCTTTGCCAGCTGAAGAGACAGATACTTTTGATTTTAATTACCTGACATTTTTACGTTACGCTGCACTGGACTACCACATTGCCCGTTTGATGGGTCTTGGTATCATCGATACCGATGGTTTAACCGGAGCTACAGGCAATAAGAAATACATTTACCTTTCCGTATATCATACCGAGGCTTCTCTGGAGGGTGAAACTGCTGAAGATGTTGCGCATTATTACATGACTTTGCCTACAGGCAAGATGGATGCGAAGATTCCAACAGTACCTTCCATGAAAGACCTGAGTTATGGGATGGTATACGATAAAGGTACCGAAGTACCTATTGAGCTTACGGATGAAAACGGTTATGCACTATACGAACCTGTAAGGTATATCAACGTTGCAGTAGATAAAGACGATCTGGTTTTATCGCTGCCATCTTTTTTTGCTCAGTCAACGGATTATAATTTTACATTTGAATCGGATGCTGTTTTCTATGGCATAGAATATTCCGGCGAAAAATCACCGGGAGTATGGGAAGATTATTATCGTGTTCCAAAGCTCAGCGTTGATGATGAGTATCTGGATGCGAATGGTAACAGGGAAATTATACCGCTTATTAACGGGGTGGAAACCGATGTTATTTTTACGCATAATGAAAGGGAACAAGGAGTACATCGTTACGGTGTGTATTCAATTAACTGGTTCGGACGTTTCTCGGCGCTGAGCCCGTTTAAACAAACTGATAATACTGTTTTCCAGCATAAATGTACATTGATTCCGCCGGCTAATTTTGCTGTACACAATATTCAGGAAGAAGATCCGCTGATTTTTACAACAAGCCATGAGCAGGCCATGCTGGCTGCAATGACCGGGGATAAAACCCTGGTGCGTGTAACATTTGAAATCAATGATGCGCACAGCTCTATGTATCAGCTGGGGAATAAAATACAGTTCTTCTTTAAACAGAGCCCGCCGCAGAGCCTTGCCGGTTTGATTTCGAGTGTTAACGTATTGTCAGCACAACAAGCAGATGTTAAAACCAAAGCACTTCCTTTGATCAGTCAGGGCCAGGTAGGTGGGGTATACGGGAATATTGATCCGGTGATTGAGGTTGCCGATATTCTGAAATTTACCGGAAGCATGCTGGCTACACCTGATCGTCATTTCCGGATTAAAGAAGTTTACAGAGATGCAGGGAATGGTAACCGGGCAGGTTTTATTGTGGATGCCGTTGTAGAAAACGGTGCCATGGAGCCTGCAGGAGATCATGTATTTGTTCCGTATCAGAATTTTATCAGTCCGGAAAAAGATGTTAAATTCTTTGTGGCACAAAACATGACAGGTGCTATCAACTGGGATAGAAAGCTGCTTAAAGAGATTGAATGTATTAATTTCAGTCCTACATTATTTACATCTACGGGAAACAATGCAGGTACTTATACACCGCTTTCCATGGCAAGAACTGGGCCGGATACAATTATCTATGTAAAGGAATCGATTGTTACCAATACCATTAACCCATCTGTTGACACGATTACGTTCACCAGGAAAGTGCCAGGTATATCTGTTAATCAGGGAGCTAAAAAGTTTTCTGTTGCAGGTGATTTAAGAGCAGAACTACAACCAGGTACAAGTTTTACTATTGAGCAGGCTCGTATCCTTTCGCCATCTACCACGATTAACGGTAGCTATACAGTTGTAGCAGTAACTTTTTCGGAAGACAAGACTTTTATTACAGTAAGTAATAATTTATATGATACTCCGGATAAATTTATTGTGTCGTATAATAAAACGGTTGCTGTAAGTGGTGCAGATACAGTAAATAAAATTTTAAAAGTTAAAGGTGATGTGACCGGAGAGCTGCTCTTAACGCATGCTGAAGTTGGTTACCTGGAAGACGGAGAAGCATTCATTGTAAATGTGGGTGGTATCTATGCTCCGGCAACGATTACTGCTGTTCCGGATGTAACAGTTCTTGTAGATCACGACGGTAATCCTGTGCCTGACGCAGACGGTTACGAACAGAACATTCCGGTGCCGGGCACTGTATCCGGTGTGTATGAAATTACCTTTAACGATTATACATTGGCTGATCACCCGGATGCAGCAGTGGAATGGTACAACGGGAAAATCCGTATACCTGTATCTGATCCTTATTCAGATGAGATCAAAACACTGGAAGTTATCCAGATCAAACGCACAGAAGTACCTGCCGGAGAAATAGGAGACATTGTAAGTCCGTTGAGTATACTTGCCTATGATCCGGAGTTTGATGGCAATAATGCTCATTCAGTGATCACTCCAAATCCGCTTCAGCCACGCACAAATGTTGTGGTAAACATGCATCCCGGATACCGTGTATATCTGAAAGCAGAAGCGGCAGACAGCAGTATTGCGTTTGATCACACAACCATTATGCCTGGTTCAGGGGCAAAACAAAAGCAAACGTTTATCGGATCAGCGCTTGCTGATACCTATAAAAGCTGTTCTTCAAACATTACGCAGCCAGCTATTATGCTGGCAAGAAAAATTGTTCCGCCGCTGCCGCCTAAAGAACCACGCGGGGCTTTGTTTGCAACAAGACCTGATTTTTATGGTAAGTCTACCTATACATTAGATGTAGAACTGGATTCATCAGATCCCGAAAGAGATCCGTTTGCACTGGTGTTTTACCGAAGCAATTCCAGCAATGTACTGGCAACACTTTACAAGACGGAAACAGTTGAAACGCTTCGTGAAACATTAGCAAATCTTTCTGCTGCTGATCAAGTATTTATTAATGATATCTGGTATGACCTGATGAATGTAAATCTTGATGGAGATCTGTTCCGTCAGTATCCGGGAGGTTTCCGTTTTCCGAACCCGGATAACGACCGGTATATGGTTCCGGAAAATGATCCGGTAAAGCGTAAGAAGCAGGAGTCACCATTTAAAGCAAATGGATCTGTTGCGCCGGGTACGATTAAACCAGTTGTTAAACAGGCTATAGAATCGGCATTCAATCCGTTAACAGAACGTCCGCTTACTTACGCGCAAATGCTCGTTGGTGAGCAGACCCGAAATACTAAGCCGGTTATTAAAGATGGGAATGGAGAATTCCTGCTTCCTGGAGATCCCGCTTTTGATCCATGTCCTATGGTAGTACGATTACCGATTACTCCTAAGACACTTCGTTTCACTGATTATTCACTTGATGGAGCTTCCAATGAAATCTATTTCTATTACGCCATAGAAATGAATGATCAGCAGCAAACCAGCGACCGTAGCCCTGTGGCAGGACCTATACGTTTGGTAAATGCTATTGCAGCCGATGCACCTGTGATCAGAAAAATTACAACCCAGCTGGCGAATCCGCTTTCTGGTATTCCTACCGCGGTAAAAATTGAAGTGGATACTTACCTGGAAACTGAACGTATTAAAAAAATGCGGATCTATAGAACCTATAAGAATCTCGATGCGCAATCGGTAAGAAGCATGAAAGTGGCTAAGGAGGTAGATTATGCAGATGACATCCTGGAAATAGTAGATGATTTTACAGATGAACCGTTTGCGCCCTATGGAGAGATTTTATACTACCGTATTGTTGGCCTGAGAGAAATTGTGAACGAACGTAATGAAATAGAATATATTCCATCACAACCATCTAAATTACTTATTTCGAATATTGTTGATGTTGTAAATCCTCCGGCTCCGTTCCTTAGCTATAGCCGAAATGAAATTGTGAATCCGGTACGTACGTTTACAGATGTACAATTAACGTGGGCCAAAACCGTTCACAATGGTACTTACTATGTTTACCAGATGACAACGTCAGGAAACTGGACGAAGATTGCCGATGTTAAGACCAATGATGATGTAGTGAATTATACACTGCCGAATGATCTGGTAAAAGTTGATGAAGACGGAGATGAAGTTTACTATCGTTTCAGAGTAGATGTAGTGAACTCTTCAGGCTTATTGAACCTTGAAACAAAAGAATTAACCATTTAAACAGGAAAATAATTTTTATATGGCATATTCATCAATAGAATTTACCGGCACCACCTGGCTGATCCGCGATGCAGATATATATGTAAGTCGGATAGGTAGTGATGAGTTTGGTGTTGGAGATCCGCAAAGACCTTATACAACTATTCAGAAAGCTGTTACTATGGCTGTGTCGGGACAGAAAATTGTTGTAGGTACAGGATACTACAATGAAGTAGTAGCAGGAAGTTCTAAAAACCTTACCATTCAGGCTGATGGTAAAGTATGTATGGAACATTCAGGTACCGGTACCGCATTTTCAGGAATGGGTACTTCGAGTGTGATACAGGGATTTTCAATTAAAAATTACCTGAATGCAGTAGATGGAAATCTAAGTTATCTTTCCGATTGCATATTACTGGATTCTGACCTGGTTAATTTTGGCGGTAACATTGTTAATTGTGTATTCAAAGACGTCTTGATATTAGCCACAGCAACAACCTATCTTCGAAACGATACATTCATTCATACGGCATCGGGTACAGCAGCGTTGAATCAGAACAAATTTCAGGAAGTTTATGACTGTCATTTTGATTCAACCAGTTTGTTTGAATTTACCTCATCAGTAACCACAGCATTTGATTATTGTAACCAGCAAAGCGGTTCAATCATTAAGATTAACGGAACGAACTATGCTTCCGCTTCTGCTGTACATACAGCCTTTTCACAATATCAGGCTAGTGGTATTTCTGCTGAGCCGTCATTTAACGTACCTGCAAGTCTTGATTATTCTCTTAAAGAAAACAGCCCCTTATTACGGGCCGGCAGATTTGGTAAGTTCATCGGGGCACGCGGTCTGGGCTATTCGTTGAATGCAACAAATCTTTCCAAATCAATACTGACGAATGTTATGATTGATGCAGGTACATTTAAACTGATCAATGAAAACAGAATCGGTACGATTGAAACACCGATCATAGATTTGAAAAAGATCCGAAAAATTGCCAATGTCCGTTTTCTATCTGAGATGGTATTTAATTCTATTGCAGATAATCAGGTAGTGGACTTTGCCGGAGATGGTTTTCAGCCCAATCATTTAATTTATCAGATCCGGTATGCCAGCTTTGCAAAGGGAATAAATGTTGCACGTTATCAGACGATGGTTTGGGATAAGATGCCAACATTTGACAATACTAAAACAGGCAATGGTGTAAAGGAGTTTAATTTTAATTCACAAAAAATAATTGCCACGAGATTTATTCAATTGAAAATTATTTTAAGAAGAGTTGAAGCGTTTATGCTCGTACAGGAAAACGAGGATTGCCTGCTTCAGGAAAACGGAGATAATTTATTATGGAAATATTAAGATTTATCACTAAACCAACAGAAAGATATGCCGTGTAATATTTCTGATTTTAAGCTAAGTGCCGTTTGCATAGAGTTGCTGGATGTAAACCTGCATATCAATGTTCAGGATACATTCGGATCAATCGTTGAAGATGCGAACATCAGCATCAACTGCAATGGCAATATAGAGACAGGTGTGACAGATGAGGAAGGTAACTATTATGGAATTGTGATTCCATCTGTTATTTGTTCCATTACTATTACAAAAGATTGTCTTGATACCTATACAGGTAAATTTATTCTGTTGGACGAAACGGAAATCAATGATGTATCGGCAAACTTTCCTATGAAAGTAGTGAACGGAAGCAATGTTCCTGTTGCAGGAGCAGATGTACAGATAACTTCCGGAACTGATGTACAGACTGGGGTTACCGATTCAAACGGTATTTTCAAAGGTATCAATCCGAATGATTTTCAAAATACCATTCAGATCCAGAAGTCAGGTTTTACTACCTATGCTGCAACAATACCATCTTTTATAAAAGTTCAGTCTGAACTTACAGGATACATTGTTGTTCCAGTAATTACATTAACCTAATACATAACATTATTATACTTAAGATACTTTTTATTAAATAAATATTCATATGGCAAATTCAAAGATCTCCCAACTTCCTGATTCAATAGCTGTCACGGATAGTGATTTACTGGCAATCGTACAGGATGATTCCGGTACGCTTTCAACCAATAAAATAACAATCGCTGATTTTAAATCGGGTATCAATTTCAGCGCAGGTGCTGTAACAGGTGCTGATTCAGGTACACAGATTGTTGGAGGGAAGGTATATCTTGGAGGCACGCCTTTGCTTCGCGATACGACAATAAATCAGAATGGCCATTATCTGAAAATTGATAACGGCACTTTTATTTCTACCGGATTTTTAGGAAACAGTCCTGTAGAAGGACCTGGAAGAAGAATGATGTGGATTCCTGAAAAAGGTGCTTTCCGTGCAGGTCAGGCAGGTAATACTGAATGGGACAATGCAAACCTGGGACAGTTTTCGGTAGCATTCGGTTATAATGTAAAGGCATCAGGAGTATTGTCATTTGCTGCCGGTATAGGTGTTGAAGCAACTAATGAGCAGGCTGCTGCATTTGGATATTATACCAAAGCCAGCGGTCATAACTCTTTTGCCTTGGGAGATAATACTGAATCTTCAGGATATAACTCTGTTGCCATGGGGATTCATACAAAAGCTTATGGAAATAGTTCGTTTGCTTTTGGAGATGATACGCTTGCAACAAATTATAATAGCTTCGCCTTCGGAAAAGGCACACAAAGTACCGGCCAGATGGCATTTGCTTTTGGTATTGGTTCTGGCGCGCATGATACTGCGGCCTTTGCTATGGGGGTAGGGTGTCTTAGCGTGAAGCCTGGAGCCTTTGCTTTGGGCGCAGGCTCAGAAGCCCATGCCCCTTCGTCAGTAGCTGCCGGCGGACAATCCAAAGCATATGGTGACTGTTCGTTTGCTATTGGTAACGAAGCAATCGCTCAGGGAAATGTTTCTATTTCCATGGGAGAAGGAACTCAAAGTGTCGGCAATTGTTCGATAGCTGTAGGCTGGCTTTCGCGTGCTTTAAAGCCTCAGTCTTCAGCTTTTGGCTCAAGCACCATTGCTGATGGTAATAATTCATTCGTGTTCGGAGACCAGAGTAAAGCAAACGGTAATAATTCTTTTGCCGGTGGTTATAGTTCGATTGCAGACGGTATCAGTTCATTTGCTTTTGGTGCAAGTGCCTGGACTAAAGGATTCGGTTCTGTTGCCATGGGAAACACAACTGTTGCTGAAGGTGATCAATCCGTTGCTTTGGGATATAATAACCTTGCAAAGGGTAATTCTTCATTTGCAGCAGGTGCAATGTCACAAGCTACCAATGAAGAATCTATTGCTCTTGGAAATGCGGCGTTATCTTACGGCAGGCAGTCTGTTGCCTTAGGCTGTGAAGTACAGGCCGGAACAATTGATGGATTGAATGGTATGGGAGCTGTTGCATTAGGTGATAATGCACAGGCATTATATGATTATTCATTGTCTTTAGGATCTTTTGTGAAAGCAAATGCGGAAGGAGCTTTCGTGATAGGTAAGGGCAGCAGCACAGACTTTTTAATAAACTCTTCAGAAAACTCTTTAGCAGTGGGTTTTGGGAGCCCATTGGCAACATTGTATGTTGGCGAAAGTCCGAATACACTTTCGAGTGGTAATGTCGGGATTGGTACTATAGTTCCTTTGGCGAAGCTGCACGTTGCTGGGAACTTAATGCTTGAAACAGGTTCAGCAGTTAATAAAATATCTACTGACAATACATTGTCCGGTAACAGTGATACAACGCTAGCTACTGAAAAAGCTGTTAAAGCATATATTGATGGCTTGTCAACCAACGTGCGTAGAAACAAAGGCGGCATTGATTGTTCTGCGAATCCAAACTATCCGGCAGGTACCAACGGTGATACCTATCAGGTAACCGTTGCTGGTAAGATCGGCGGCGCTTCCGGTATTTCTGTAGATGTGAATGATGAAATTATCTGTAAAGCCAATAATGCAGGTGGTACGCAGGCATCTGTAGGAAGCAGCTGGTATGTAGTTGAAGGAAATAAAGACCAGGCGACGGAAACAACCAAAGGTATTTCGAAAATTGCTACGCAAGCCTTGGTTACAGCTGGTACAAATGATACAGACTATGTTACTCCTTTAAAACTTTCAACCTGGTTTGGAGCAAAAACAACTGCTAACCTGACTGAAGGATCTAATCTGTATTTCACTGCAGCACGCGTATTATCTACTGTATTAACAGGATTTACAGTGCCTGCAAGTGCTGCTGTTGCAGCAACAGATTCTGTTCTGGCGGCTTTTGGAAAATTACAGGCACAGATCAATGCGCATACAACATCCATCGCAACGAAAGCTACACTTGGAGGTGACGCACCGACAGGTATCTATAGACTGGGTACGTCAAATGCACAATCTGTAACACTTCGTACAAATGCTTCAGACAGATTAACAATTGATACTTCAGGTAACATTGTTCAGGCTGGAACGACGACATTGTTTGATATTGTGAACCTGAGAGTGAGAGATGCCGGTGGTACTTTCTTAAAAGCTTTGACCAGCCTTGTAACAGGCCAGTTGAATATTGGTGAAGGATTTACAGAAGTGAATTTTGCAAAACCGATAACAAATATTAAAGGAACCAACAGCAGAATGGTTGAAGCTGCTGCTGATGGTACCATGACAGCAAGCGAAGAAATTGTTTCTTACTGGATCTTTAATCCGACTGTTCAGGGGTTACTAAGCAACACAAGCAACTGGAGCAGTAAAGCCTATACCGGATCCTCATTGTCTGCCTATGGTCTTGAAATGGGTATGAGATATTCAGATGCCGATTATGTATACGAAATGCTTAATACTACAACACCAGTAAGAATGGCGAGAGTATAATTATGAGTACTTCGGTAGGCATAAAAACGGTACAGGAAATTATTGATCCTGCAACGATTACCAATTGGTATCAGGCAGGATCATTAAATCTAAATCATGGTGATCTAGTGGGAAATTTTCCGGATAATTCCGGCAATGGTGTTCATCTGATACAAAATTCCAGCGCCTCTAAACCTACTTTTGAAATTGATTCAAAAGGGTTTAAATGTGTACACTTTTATTCGGGTAACAGCATGATCTCCACTGTTACCAAACCTTACAACGTGGATGAAACATTTATTGCTATTTGTAAAGTTAATAACATTCCGTCTGGTTCCCTCAGATTTATATTCAGACAATTTGGTGGCTACAACAGAGTTTACTTACAAGCAAATGCTGCATTGGCAGAAGCTACAGATTATGTTCCAGGCTCGGGAAAAATTGGTCTGACTATGGCAACAACTTTAACAGACGAAGATAGAATGGCAGTAACGACCCAACGCAGAGCATCGATAGATCCGGTGCTCAAAATCTGGGATAAAAAGAAATATGTTACGGGAACTTTTACCAATACTTCATATGCCGCATCCGCAGCGTGGAATATTGTCTCATCAACGTGGGAGGTTTCTGTATACGAGATCTTGGTTGTTAATGAATTTCTCTCAGATGAAAAGGTAATGAAACTTGTAAGATCAATCGGATTTCGAAATGGTTTAAGGATATGAGTATAAGTGTAGGAATAAAACAACTCTCGGATATAAGCAGTAATGTTGCATTTTATTATTCTGCCAATGATATTAATCTGCCTGTTGGATCTGATGTTCTTTCGCTCACAAGCAGAGTGGGAAGTGATGCGTGTACATTTTTTGGTTCAACCAATTACGGGAAAATGCAGCTTGATGAGCAGGGATTTAAATATATAACATTTGATGCTACAGTTAATGGCGCTTTCTACTATTCAAATGCAGGTAAGCTGTATACACCTAATAATAGTGAAACATTTGTGTACGTATTGGATAATATAGCAAGTGCCGGGTACCATGTTGGTTTTGATAGTGCACCTAATTTTACACAATTATATT
The DNA here is from genome assembly GCA_021151805.1 of Cytophagaceae bacterium. Lineage (GTDB taxonomy): Bacteria > Bacteroidota > Bacteroidia > Cytophagales > Cytophagaceae > Cytophaga. The sequence continues at coordinate 19,165 of JAGKWN010000021.1, forward strand.
TCGCAGGCTTTTCTTATGCTGATGATGTAGTAGGAAGTTCCCGACTTACCTATGTGAATGCAGGATCAACAAAAACCATTGTTGTTGCCCGCTTCAGTTCTTCTAAAATGGAAATTTTCAGTAGAAAAAAATCTGTTGGGACTATTCTGAATCCGGTCACTTATACAACTTTTACCGGATACCGGTATAAATTATTTCCGGCACAAAGCGGGTCAAGACATTATGCAGTAATGAATATAAAAGAATATTTATCAGACGATAAAATGAATCAGCTTATAAAATTAATTGCTTTTGAACACGGGGTAAAAATATAATACTCTCAGAAATCAAACAGTATTCGATTTTTAAATAAAACATATAAATGAGTATTAGAGTAATCATCAAAAATCCAATTGAATTAGGCCTGTCTGCTAATATTAAACAGTGGTATAAAGCATCACTTCTGACTGGAAATGATGGTGATGCTAAAACTTCATTTCCGGATCAAAGCGGTAATGGATACAATTTTAGTGGTAATGGGAAACTTAAATATGTAAATGGGTATAAATCTCTGCAATTTGAAAGAACGGTTGCAGGAAACGGCAATGGGAATGGTATGTTATGCGGTAATATTCCTTATAACATTGATGAAACCATAATCACGGTATGCAAAGGGAATAATGTTCCGACTGGCACCAATCCCAATCCATATACAGGAATGTTACGGTTTGCCGGAAACAGTTCTGGTCAAAATCTTCTGAGAGTTATGGATACCAGCAGTTCGGTCATGTATATCAGTTCGAGTCCCGGACTTGCCAATATTGTTACATATATTGTCGAGGATAGGGAAGGCGTAGTCGTATTGGCTTCAAGGCGTAGATCTTCAAGCGCCCCGGTTATTACCAATAAACTGAATAAGCAGAAAGAAACTGCTTTAAATTATACGGTATTGGCACCACAGCCGAATGTGACCTATTACATTGGATTTGGATCTGCTATTACAACACCGGTGTTTTCATTTAATATTTTTGAGCAGATCATACTAGATAAGTATTGTACAGATGTTGAATTTGATCAGTTAATAAGATACATGGCTTTTAACAATGGTGCTAAAATATAAAGAACATTAGTAATATGAGCGTACTACAAAAAACTAAAAGTTTAAAGGATATAACCAGTTTAATTGTAAGTGATTTCAACGCTTGCGATATTACTGTTGCTGCTGGCACTGCTGTAACGACTTTAACTGGTAGAGATGGAAAGGATACGGCTAATACAGGCTATAGTTATATACTGTTATATGACGCTTTTGGATATAAGTTTTTGCGTAATAGCGACCTGAATGCAACATTTACTACAACAACCAATATTGTAGAGAATAACAATGAAACATTTATATATTGTTCAACCATTACGGGTGCTAATTATTGTTTGGGAATTTCAGGCGATTATATAAATCTGGGACAGTCTACTTTTTCTTATGCAAATTATACTTCAGGGCAAGGAAGCATGCTTTTTACTAAACCTACTCTTGGTACCAAACAAATCATAACAGGCGTAATGGATGGTACAACTATGAAGGTATATGTAGGATTTAAGCTCGTAGCTACGATGAACAATCCTACGTTAAGCAGTATGAGTTCCTATAAATTTATATTCCGGATTCAAAATAATACGTCAAATTTAAACTGTGATTTCTATTCGATGACACGGATCAAAGAAGCATTAACAGGAGATCGGTTAATGCAGGCAATACGGATCAAGGCATTTGAAAATGGCATAAAAGTGTAAGGTACTATCATGTATATATAATGAGTATACTACAAAAATCAAAAAGACTAAAAGACATCACTAGTTTAATTGTAAGTGATTTTAATGCGTGTGATATTAATGCAGCATCTGGGAGTGCTGTAACGGCTTTAACTGGTAGAGATGGAAAGGATACAGCCAATGCAACAGTGGGTACCTTTACTTTATTATATGATGCGGATGGATTCAAGTTTATACGGACTGTTGATGAGCAGGCTGTTTTCTGGACACATACTTCCCTGATAGAAAACAACAATGAAACATTTATTTTTTGTTCAAGAATTTCCAATGCTACATATGCATTGGGTATGAGTGGTGATTATATTAACGTGGGACAATCGCGGTTTGCCTATGCAAATTATACAGTTAATTCCGGAACAATGCTTTTTACCAAGCCAACGGTAGGCACTAAGCAGATCATCACCTGTGTTATAGATGGTACAACGATGAAAGTATATGTTGGTTTTAAATTAACAGCAACGTTAAATAATCCTGCATTGAGTAGTTTGAACACAACAAAGTACATTTTCAGGTCACAGAACAATTCAACGAACGAAAATTGTGATTTCTATTCCATTACAAGAATTCAGGAAGCCTTAACGGGAGACCGATTGCTGCAAGCCATAAGAATTAAAGCCTTTGAGAACGGTATAAAAGTGTAAACGATATTCTTTTAATTCCGCAATAGCCTTACAAGACGAATTGCTCAACCAACGAATCTGAAATCAAAGACATTAATCTAATAACATTTAAATATATGAGTAGACTGGCTAGTCCCATAGAAAGTCCAATGAAGCTGTCATCAAATTTTATTTTAAGCATTGAAGCAAATGATCTGGTTGGTTATAATGAAGGAGATAATGTTCCCGGCATTCCTGATAATTCCAATACGGGCAATACATTTATCAATGGAAACAATCCTAATTATGGCAAGTTCCACATAGACTCTGAAGGTTATAAGTGTGTTAATTTTCCTGTTAATGGTATACAATACCAAACGACCAATTTGTATTTACAATCGGCCTCAGTTACCTATGGCGGCGTGATAGATGTGCAGTTTAAAGCTGCGAATATTTCAATGTTTGCATTGCTGGGTGGTGATGCATTAGCATTTGTTCCACCGGCATATTTGTATATAGGAATTGATGCTTCCATTAATTATTACTTATCCAATACGCTTTTACCGTTTGGTAAAAGTGTGATTTTAGTAAGAAGAACCTCAAATTATTATGAGTTGTGGGTGAATGGAAAACTGACTTATTCCAATAGTTTTACGATTACATTAAATACAACTCCTTACCGTTATTATTTTGGTGCTGGTGGCGGTTTTACTGGTAACCTATATCAGATGCATGTATGTACAGAGTATCTGGATGATAGCAAGATGAAAAAGCTTACGCGCTACATGGCATTCAAAAATGGTATAAAAATTTAAATAATTACAATGAGTACAATAGTAGGAGTTATCGGAAGCCCATTAGAATTGTCATCTAATTTTGTTTTGAGTTGTGAATCGGATTCATTAACCGGTTATACTGTTGGTGATCCGGTTACTTCATGGACTGACAATTCAGGAACGGGTAATCATGCTTCTGCCTCTGGCAGTTTAAGACCAACATACAATGTTGATGCGAACGGATTTAAATATCTCAAATACACCCGTGCTGATAAAACCAGACTGATTACTGCCAATAATCAGATTCAACCCAATTCAATAACCGTTTGTCTTGTGCTAAGAATTGATTTAATCAATAATGAAGTTAAAGAAATCTTCAATGCAAATACCGGCGTTAATTCAAAGGACAGGCAGCGTATATTGACAAATTATTCGTTGCAATCAGATGTTTCCGGCATTGCTCAGTCATCAGCAGTTGTGTCACCATCTATTTCCAGTGACGGACAGAAAGTAGTTATAACTTACAGACGTGAAGCAGATGGAACAATCTCCGTTTTAAAAAATTCCTTATTGATAAAAAAACAACTTGTAACATTTACTCCGCAGACATTCAATGCACCTTATACAATAGGAACTCTTGGCCCGCAGGATAATTATTTCATCGATGGTGGATATTATCAGGTGCATGTTTGCCATGAATCTCTGAATGATCAGAAAATTCAGAAGCTTATACGTTATGCAGCATTCAAAAGTGGTATCAGAATTTAATAATATAAGATGAGTATAATAGTAGGAGTTATCGGAAGCCCATTAGAATTGTCGGGGAATTTTGTGTTAAGTTGTGAATCAGATACATTGAACGGCTATTCAACCGGCGACCCGGTTAGCAGCTGGACAGACAGTTCAGGAACTGGTAATCATGCTACTGCCTCTGGCAGTTTAAGACCAACATACAATGTTGATGCGAACGGATTTAAATATCTAAAATATACCCGTGCGGATAAAACCAGACTGGTAACAACCAATAATCAGATTCAGCCAGCTGCAATAACCATCTGCCTGGTATTATGTGTTGATTTGATTAATGCTGAAAATAAAGAAATATTTGGCTCAAGCACCGGAGTTAATTTAAAAGACAGACAACGGATATTATCAAATTATTCATTACAGTCAGATGTTTCAGGTATTGCGCAATCTTCGTCAGTTTTGGCTACTAATATTTCAACCGACGGACAGAAGGTGGTTATAACTTACAGACGTGAATCAGATGGTACCATTTCTATTTATAGAAATTTTTTACTGGTAAAGAAACAGGTTGTTACATTCACGCCACAGACAGCCAATTTTCCTTATGTATTAGGAACCCTGGGACCACAGGATAATTATTTTATGGATGGCAGATATTACCAGGCACATGTTTGCCATGAAGCCCTGAGCGATCAGAAAATTAAAAAGCTTATCCGTTATGCAGCATTTAAAAGTGGCATCAGAATTTAATTTTAATAAATAATGGCAACCAGAGTTAATGTAAAATTCCCAAATGAAATTGCCGGCCTATTGGCCTGGTGGGATGCTGTAGATTTTAATGGATTAGCTGATAATACTTCAATATCCACATGGCAGGATAAAAGCGGGAATGGGTATCATTTTGTAAATACATCTTCTCCTTCGGTTAAAAAAACAGGACCCAGCGGAAATGCAGTGTTATCCGGTTCGGGAGCTTATCATGCTGCTGTAAATCTATATAGTCAAATGCCTTTTACTATGTTTTGTGTGCATAAGAAAAATCATGCTACTTTTGCAGTCGTATTCAGTTCGTTTGAGGGCAATAATAATTTTATTCTTTCCAATAGTTCATTACTCCAGAATTCAGGCACAACCAATATGGCCGGTGCTGGTGATTTGGTTAATACTTACATGCTGACTGTCGTTGCATCCAATACTGCTTCTCAAAGAATTGTCCGGATGAACAGTGTTCCATACACTCCTGTAGCTAATGTAATTTCTGCTATATCGGGCCTTTCATTAAATTTTCGAAATTCATTTGGGAATATTGGTATTAATGACTTGAGCGAAATAATAATATTTAACAGGCCACTTCTGTTGAGTGAAATAAGTTTAGTTGAGAGGTATCTAAGATTTAAATGGAAATTATGAGTACAAAGGTAAATGTAAAATTTCCCAATGAGATCTCCGGCTTATTAGCATGGTGGGATGCAAATGATCTGAAAGCTTTATCAAATGGAACCATTATTGACAGTTGGTCAGATAAAAGTGGTAATGGATACGTGTTTAATTATAACACGCTTAAATCAGTTAAACAAACAGACAGCAATGGTTATACCGTTTTGGCTGGTGGTGGTAGATATAACTGTACAATAGATCTTGGTAGTACAAAGCAGCCATTTACCTTTTTTATTGTATTCAAAGCAAATTCAGTGGGTTATAATATTGTATTAAGTACCTATGATGGCGGATCCAATTTTCTTATCGCCGGAAATGGTACTTCTTTTATCACGCTTTATTACCAGAATTTTCCAAATCCGTTAGGGAACTATGATATAATAAACAGGCATCAATTAAATACAGTTGTATCCGCTATTCCAAGTGAGCGGGTTCAAAAATTTGATGGAATAGAATATCCGGTTGTTGCTAATACGATTACTACTCTTACAGGACTTTCATTAAACTGGCGTAATAGTGATGGGAATTATGGGCTTACAGATTATTATGAAATCATCATTTATAACAGAAAACTGAGTAATAATGAAATTAGGCTTATGGAGCGCTACTTAAAATTTAAATGGGGTTTACAATGAAAACTCTTCGGATTAGTTGGCTTAAATTGATTACCTTTAAAATATAATTAAGATTATTATTAAAACTTATATATCACTATGTCTGAAAAAATATCTTTTGAATTGACTTCCGAAGAAGCATCTCAGTTAATGAAGATTATAAATATTGCTGTTAAGCAGGTTGGTCTTGAAGATGGAGGTGAAACAGCAAATAATGGCGTGTATTTTCTTAATAAAATCAATAAAGCTTTTTCAGAAAAGCAAAATGGTTCTGAAGTACGTTCCTGATACCATTAACGGTTTTGTATAATCTTTCATAAAAACAAATAGCTGCGTTTTTAAAATCATGCAGCTATTTGTTTTATGAGTTTAACTGATTTTTTCCTCTTTTTACTTCTTCCACAGGAATTGTTATAATATCATCATTCTTCTTATTTTTTTTAGATGGTGTGATAAGGCGTACCACAGAACTCAAAATTCCCCAGCAGATGCCTATGGCAAGCGCTAAACAAAGAATGACAGGAATTAATAAAATAACAAGAATGATGATGAAAAACACAACCAGTCCGGGTAGTGTTTTTATCTTATTCTGGTAGGAATTAAAATGGAATACATATTTTTTCATATACTGTCAGGTTTCCAGAATGCTGCCCGTACAAAAGTATTTAATTGATAGATATGGTATATACCAAGTACTGTAAATAGTATGGTTGGTAGCCAATAAACATTTGAGGAGATGAACAAATGTATTGAATTATATATTATACCTAATATTGTACATGTTATTATTAGTATATGTGGTATGATGTGTTTCCAGTGTTTGCCATCCAGTACTCTTTTTTTAGGTGTTACATGGAAGGGCAACTTACGTGTTTGAATGACAGTCAACCAGGATGATATAATATATGAAAACGAAGCCCAGAATTTCTGGTCAAATCGTTTGGTTGAGATACTGCCGTGACCGCTCTTAAATACAATGATGTTCAATAATTGGAACAGGATAAAAAAAATAATAAACTTTACGGATACTATGAATGGTGCCGTTTGTGTAAAGAAGTAAATAATCGGTACAGCGAATAAAATAATCGAGAACAGTGGCGTAATATAAGAATAGAATACCGTAAAATATGAAATGCGTTGCATGAAAGTAAGCCCTTTCAGAAATAAGGGATTAAATTTACTCAAACCAATATCAATCGATCCCATCGCATATCTTTTTTGTTGTTTGATCCAGCTTGTTAAATCCTGCGGTGACAACATGGAGCATTCAACAGCAGCATGATAGACTGATTGCCATTTATTTTTCACATCGGCATGCATTAAAAGTGAATTGAAAATGTCTTCCGAAATATGATGCCGGTATGGTATTCCTAATTCGATATTACTATTTTCATTCATTAATGATAATACAGCTTCCCGTCGCATAATTGAACCGGCTCCGCAACTGAAAACAGCATTGTGTTTATTTCTTCGTCTTAGTACAACATCATAAAAAACATTCGGGTTACTGCAGAAGATATCTTTTCCTGCGGTAGTTTTTTTATAAAACCGTTCAAGAATATTTCCGATGAATAAGCCTGATTTTCCAGCGATTGTTTTAAGATGTTCTTTCAAATTTTCTGATTCTGTTATGTCTTTAAACCATTGCGGAGTCTGAACCCAGGCAACTTTATGATTTCTGAAATACCCGGTTGTGTGATATAAAAATCTAGGAAAGGGACGGGTATCAGCGTCAAGGATTACAAAAAGATCGCCACAGGATTGAAGGATGGCATTGTTAAGATTACCGGCTTTAAATCCTATATTATTTTTCCTTGAAACATAATATACATCCAATTTTTCAGCTAAGGATTTGAAATTTTCTTTTGTATGATCTCTACCATCACGTTGTCCATCATCGAGTAAATAAACCTTAATGCTCACATCCGGATAAGGATAAAACAATCTTTTTGCTTCGGTAATCGTTTCATGCAAAATGAATTCTTCCTCATTAATGGTTGCAATATATATATCAATCGTAACAGGGCGGTCATGTTCGTTTGGCTGGAGCTGTCTTATTTCAGAGAGCATATGTACTGCCTGCTGTTTTTCGACATCAGAAGCATGCCAGTAGTTAATGATCCGTAAAACGGAACCCAGGAAAAAAATGCATTCTGTTATCCACACTATGTAGCAATATTCAATATGATCCGGATTAAAAGATTCTATCCATCTCCACGTTATATAAAAACATCCTGTGATTATAAATACAAGAGAGGATAAACGAAAAATTTTAAGTTGAAGGGGTGTGATTACAGAAGGTTTTTCAGGACGTGTCTTTCCGATGATCGGCATAAAGAGTCGTCGTGATTTATAGAACATGTAGTATCAGAAATTGGGAGAAAGAATGTTTACTAAAATATAAGGCAGTTAAAATCGATTCAAAATTGTTTATTGCTTTTTCGAATAGTAACTTAACCGTTAATCATTGAAATTTACTATATGCATGCACAAAATACAAGCGATTGGTATGATATAAGTTTTGACGGAACTTTTTTTTCATATGTTGATTGGTCGTCTTTACTTGACGCACCTGCAGGTAAGCATGGTTTTGTAAAAGGCGTGGGCGCTGAATTATATTTTGAAGATCATTCAGAGGCTCGGTTTTTAGGAGTTAACCTTGTAGGAGCAAATTGTTTTCCTGCAAAAGAAAATGCTGATAAGATGGTACAGCAATTAGCTCAAATGGGTTGCAATCTTGTACGGCTACATCATCTGGATGCTGCCTGGGCAAATCCGAATATTTTTGGGAATACTTCCGGTACACGTTCCATACATGCTGGTAGCATGGATAAACTGGATTATCTGATAAGTCAATTAAAACAAAAAGGGATCTACGTTTTTATTGATTTGCTTGTTCATCGTACATTTACGACAAATGATTCTGTTGTGCACTCGTGTGAACCGGGAGGGAAGCAGGCTGCGTTTTTTGATCCCTTATTAATTGATTTACAAAAAGAGTATGCTGCACAAATTTTCTCGCATGTAAATAGATATACCAATCTTGCATATAAAGATGAGCCGGCAATAATTGGAACGTGCATTATTAATGAAGCTTCTATTATTGCTTTATACGATGGTGATTGCTTGACACCGCATTATAAAAAACAACTACAGCAGTTATTCGTTCAAAAATTCCCGGATAAAAAACTGGCGTTTTTTGATATAGATTATCGTTATACTGAAGGAGGGTTAAAGGTAAAAGAAGATGGGGATGTGTTTGAAAGCCTTATCTTTTATACTGAAACGGAAACAACCTATTTCAGTAATATGAAAAGTTATTTAAGAAGTATTGGTGTAAAGTGTCTGATCAGCGGCAGTAATTACCCAAGACCGGTTTTGAATAATATGCATTCTAATAAGGATAATGATCTTATTATTGCAAACAATTACTGGGATCACCCGAAAGTGCATTTAATTGCTAACGACTGGAGCAGGGTAGCAGAAGGGCCTATTGATAACTTATCACAGTTAAAGCAGGCTGGTAAAAACATGATTGTGAACCTTGCCCGTTTTAGAAATATAGATAAGCCATTTATAGTTACAGAATGGTCGCAACCTTATCCGAATACATACAGATTAGAGTCTTTTCCTTTTATTGCCTGTTATGGATTAATGCAAGGATGGCAGGGGCTTTGTCAATTTGATTATCAGCCGTCGCCCCTGGGTATCGCCAATTTGACGTCGTTTAATATTGGGTCAATGCCGGATATGATGGCACAGTGGAGCATTATGGCACCATTGTTTCATAAAAAATATATTCAGCAGGCGCATTCATGTATCTCTGAAAAAATATCAGAGGAGATGTTGTATCGTTTGCCTGCCTATTCAGATTTTAATGAGCGTTATTCCTTTTTTAATTTTATTACCAAAACGGGAAAAACATTTGATGAAACCGTAGAAAGTAACCATGCTGAGTTTTTATCTTATCTGAATACATCTACTGGAGAAATAACATCAGAAGGCAGGGATCTTATTTTTGCTCCGCGCCAGAATCATTTTAGGATACAAGCAGATAAGGTGCAAGGACTTGTAGGCAAACTTCCGGCAGGAGTGACCGCTTTTCCGTTTTTCTCTTTGGAGACTGAGAAGCCTGATTTTGTATGTATTATAGCCTTATCAGAAGATGGAAAAGCATTGGCAGAATCAGATAGCATACTGGTTTGTTTGATCTCTGAAGTTATCATGACTGATCAACAGTTTGATTTTGATCGGAAAAGACTTCAGACTCAGGGACGGTTGCCTGAGAAAGCGCATAAAAGTAATACAGTCATTACGATTAACACAGGTTTTTCCTATGTAGTATATAAACTCCCTGAACAGATAGCTTCTAAGACACTCGATGGAAGTAAAGACGTCTTGAATATCTCTGATGGTAAAACGTTTATGGTTCGTTTAAAAAGAAAGTAGTTAAGGTTTTATTGAAGTGTAAAGTTTAGCGTGTAAAGTGTAATGCTTTCTTACCCGTTTCCGTGGTCTGTGGTACACAGAAAACCAAAGATAGACTGAGTTAAGAAAGAATTAATTCTATAAATAAAGATTATACAAAAAACTGTAACTTGAATGAGCAGTTGGTGGTCTGTGTGCCACAGGCCACGGTTGGAATGCTTGCACTAGCGGCTAAGTTTAAAAACAAAAAAAAAAGTCCCGATAACTACCGGGACTTTTTCCATTCTGAGCCTCCTGTCGGAATCGAACCAACGACCTACTGATTACAAGTCAGTTGCTCTACCAGCTGAGCTAAGGAGGCTTTTACCTCTAAGGGAGTGCAAATATAAGAAGCTTTTTTTTGATTGCAATAGATACCCCGAAAAAAGTCAAAAAATACTTATCAACCTGTTGAAAACTTTACCCTGTTTTATCCCATTTTAAACTCGTTAAACAGGCAGATTTTCACTATCTTGTATCGTTATTTTAAGTACTAAATTTCTATTCAAACTATATGTCGGATCAACCAATTTCAGGCGGCACAAACATCATCCCCATCAATATCGAGGATGAAATGAGAGGCGCTTACATCGATTACTCCATGTCGGTTATTGTTTCAAGAGCATTACCCGATGTACGCGATGGTTTAAAACCTGTTCACCGCAGAGTATTGTATGGAATGGAAGACCTGGGCGTGCATTACAACAAAGCCTATAAAAAATCTGCCAGAATTGTAGGGGAGGTTTTGGGTAAGTATCACCCGCACGGTGACTCCTCGGTTTATGATACCATGGTGCGTATGGCTCAGGAATGGTCGCTGCGTTACCCGATGGTTGACGGACAGGGAAACTTCGGTTCTGTTGATGGTGACTCTCCGGCTGCGATGCGTTACACCGAAGCACGTCTGAAGCGTATTGCTGAAGAAATGCTTGCCGACATCAATAAAGACACAGTTGATTTTCAGCCCAACTTTGACGACTCCTTACAGGAACCGTCTGTTTTACCTTCAAAAGTTCCAAACTTATTAATAAACGGTTCTTCCGGTATTGCCGTGGGTATGGCAACGAACATGGCCCCACACAACCTTTCGGAAGTAATCGACGGCATTATCCTTTACATCGATAATAACGATGTTACTGTGGCCGACCTGATGGTACATGTAAAAGGTCCGGATTTCCCGACCGGCGCAACCATCTACGGATTTCAGGGCATACGTTCAGCCTTTGAAACAGGTAGAGGCCGTATCGTACTTCGTTCCCGTTCAACCATTGAAACTACTTCCACCGGAAAAGAACAGATCATCGTTTCTGAAATTCCATACATGGTAAACAAGGCTGCCATGATCGAGAAGATCGCAGCCATGGTAAACGAGAAGAAAATTGAAGGCATCAGCGATATCCGCGACGAATCGGATAGAGAAGGGATGCGTATCGTTTTCGATCTGAAAAGAGATGCAATCGCAAACGTTGTATTAAACAACTTATTCAAATATTCTCAGCTTCAGTCTTCTTTCAGTGTAAACAACGTGTGCCTGGTAAAAGGACGCCCGATGACACTGAACCTGAAGGAAATGATTATGTACTTCGTAGAACACCGTCACGAGGTAGTTACACGCCGTACACAATTCGAACTGAACGAAGCAGAGAAAAGAGCGCACATCTTACAGGGTTATTTAATTGCCCTGGATCACCTGGATGAAGTCATTAAGCTGATCCGTGAATCCCGTGATCCGGAAGCTGCCCGTATCGGTTTGATGGAAAACTTCGGTATGTCTGAGATTCAGGCGAAAGCGGTTCTTGACTTAAGACTGCAGCGTCTGACAGGCATGGAACGCGACAAGATCATCAAGGAATATGAAGAGATCATGGCTTTGATTAATCGTTTGAAAGAGATCCTTGCAAGCAAAGAGCTTCGAATGAACATCATTAAAGAAGAGTTGAACGAAATGAAGGAGCGTTATGGCGACAAACGCCGTTCTGACATTGTTCATGCTTCTGATGATATCAATATTGAAGACATGATCCAGGAAGAGCAAATGGTAATTACCATTTCTCACGAAGGATATATCAAACGTACTGCCTTAACTGAATACAGAACACAAGGCCGAGGCGGTGTTGGTTCTAAAGGTGCAGGTACAAAAGAATCAGACTTTACAGAGCATTTGTTTGTGGCTTCGACCCACAACTATTTATTGTTCTTTACGGAATTCGGTAAGGTATTCTGGCTGAAAGTATATGAAATCCCTGAAGGAGGTAAGACTACTAAAGGTCGTGCTATTCAGAATGTTATCCAGATCGAGCCGGGTGATAAAGTACGCACCGTTATCAATGTGAAAACATTGACCGACGATGATTATATCAATAACAATTACCTTGTAATGTGTACCGAGCAAGGTGTGATCAAGAAGACAACCCTTGAAGCGTATTCAAGACCACGTGCCGGCGGTATCAATGCGATCACCGTTCACGAAGGCGACCGATTGCTGGATGTGAAAATGACTTCCGGTAGCGATGAGCTGGTTATTGCGTTGCGTTCAGGCAGAGCGATCCGCTTCAACGAAAGCAAAGTTCGTCCGATGGGAAGAACAGCCAGCGGTGTGAAAGGGGTTACTCTGGCACACGACAAAGATGTGGTTGTAGGTTTGGTTGCCATCAATTCTCCGGATACAACATTATTGGTAGTTTCAGAGAAAGGCTACGGAAAACGTTCGGATATAGAAGATTACCGTGTAACAAACAGAGGTGGTAAAGGTGTTAAAACATTGAACATTTCAGAAAAAACCGGAGATCTTGTAAGTATCCTTGGCGTGAACGACCAGTACCAGATCATGATCATCAACAAGTCAGGTATTACGATTCGTATGGCTGTATCTGATCTTCGTGTCATGGGTAGAGCTACGCAAGGTGTTCGTTTGATCAAGATTCAGGAAGGAGATTCAATTGCTTCAGTAGCAAAATTTGAGTTTACGGAGATGATCGATGAGGCTGGCGAATTGGCAAAACCGGATGAAGGCGATGTGTTGCCAGCAGTTGAAGATGAACCGATCGATGACAGCGCTGAGGATGCAGCCGATGCTGAAGAATCAGCAGAATAACTATCTTTTTAACTTGAATAATTGTCTGTAAATAATACTGTTAAGTATATTTACTTAAACTTTGCATATAGATGCTTCGCTTTCTCATTTCAGCAACCATGCTTGTGTCGTTTTATACGGCACAAGCACAGGTTGCAACCCTGACCAATGCCATTCTGTATCACGATGAGGGTAATTTACCAAAGGCAAAGGAAGAAATTGATAAGGCTGTTTTGAATGAGAAAACGATTGTCATGCCCAAGGCCTGGTTTTACAAAGGTGTCATCTATAAAGAGATTTTCCAATCTACAGCTCCGCACATTAAATCATTAGATGCCGATGCTTTGCCGCATGCTTTTGAAGCTTATAACAAAGCCATCGCATTGGAAAAGCCAGCCGGTGAATTCACCAGGAAATCCAAAGAAGGTTTGGAGGAAATCTGGACGCTGTCCATTAATTCCGGTATAACCTATTACCACCAATCCAGTTTTACCAAAGCCATTGCGGAATACGAGCGGGCGCAGGCAATAAAACCTGCGGATACCACGGCTTTCTTATATGCTTTGTATGCTGCCAACGAAATGAAGAACGATACGCTGGTAGAAAAATATGCAGCCAATCTTCTGGCACTGAATTACTCCAGTCCGTTTATTTATTACAACCGCATTGTTGGGCTTGCAAACCGTAATCAATTGGATAGTGCCATTGCTTTATCCGCCAAAGCCGTGCAGAAATTTCCTGCAGATCAAAATTTAAGAAGACAAGAACTTGTTTTGCTAATAAACAGGGGAGCAGCGTATGACCAGGTACCGGATCGCAAAAATGCGATGATCTGTTATAAAAAAGCATTGCTGATCGATTCCACAAACTATATTGCCAATTACAATCTGATGATCAATACATTCAATCAGGCAAAAGACGTGGAGCGGGTGATTATCAAAAATGACGCTGAGCGTATGAAGCAGGATACTACGTATGTGCCTAACCGTTCACCGGATCCTAATCGGGTAGAATTGAGAGAAAAGCTTGCAACTTGTCATACATATTGCAACCGCATCCTGTATAAAGGCCGCAATGAAGAGGAGAAGAAAAATATTCAGAACGTGATGCGGGATATGAATTTTTTAAAGACCCGTTATTTAGATTAGTATGAAAAATATAGCAGTTGCAGTAATATTATTTTGTTCGGTGCTGGCATTGTCTTCAGGAATGCTGAAACAAAAAACTGTTTCCGGAAAACTATTGGATACAGTTACTGTTAACGTCTGTAAACTTCGTTTTAAAACTTCAGCCGGCCGGCCGGTAGACTTTAAAATGGGTTTGAATAGTGCTTCACCAATTGATATTCTTGTTTCAATTGGCGAGCCATATATTTTTAAACGGATCGATGTTATACTTGTGCGTGGCAAAAGACCTGTCAGTCTTATGTCTTATGCGGATCAGAAAGAAGTTGTTATTGATAAATCTATTTTCACAAATGCCCAGCCGGGCGATCGGTTATGCATAGATCTTGGCCAGGTTGAAAAGGATATCGATGGCGTAAGAACTCCGGTAGAGTTAGATGTACCGGTATTCAATATTCCATTATATTAATTTCTGTTCAAATGAATGATCTGCTGAATGGTAAATCAGTACATACAAAACTATTGTATGAGCATTTTATCAAACAGTTTGAAACAATTGGTGCGATTACCATTCACCCGGCTAAAACAATGATTGGTATTGACAACGGCCATAAACGGGTCGCCTGGGTCACGCAATTCGGCAAAAATTTCATTCATATTGTTTTTCCTTTCAAAAAGCCTTACAGCGATAATCTTTGTTTTCAGAAAATTGCTCCCGTTCCCGGAGATAGCAAGCAGTTTAATCATCACTTCAGAATGCTGCATGGTGAAGATATCAACGAGGAAGTTCTGTATTTCATGAAGCTTGCTTACACACAGGAAAAAGTTTCCTGATAAGAAATATTTCAGACTAGAGAAATATACCCGGATTCTTTGTTTCGGTACATCGCTAAGATTTTTTGTATATCGGCATTATCCGGATGTCTGTTTACAAATGTCTTGAACTCTTCAACCGTGTTTCCGGTAAGGTCGTTTGGAATGTAGGCAAAGCCCAGGTAGCGTCCATTCTCAACAACGATGATTCCGTATTCATCTTTGGAACGTCCAGGTTGCTTAATCAGGTAACTGTATTTGTTTTCTTTAAAAGAAGCCAGTGCACGTTTCATCTTTACATTATAAGCCACACTTTTGGTAGTGCCGCCACAGGCTGTGCAGGCATGTATCTCACTGCAGTCTGCAGTTTGTAATCCAGAGCGGCGGTGACACAACTGATGATCCCGCACTTTCTCCAGCAGGAAGCTGCGCGCATCGCCGATAGAAGGGAATGACATCAACGGCTGCTGCGATTTATTTACCTGTGCAATGGATAAGCGAATGAAGCCCGCATGATCTTCATACTGGTAAATGCCATAATTTTTCCCGCTTATTTTCTGGGCGCTGTTATGGATCGGGAAATATTTTTTAATCTCGTGTGATTCGAGTAATAAAGACAACAACTCGCTGCCGCATACTTCAAAGTTTACGCTATGAATGTTCTGCATAAACTGCTGACTTTTGCGGTTGGTCTGTTTGCCGGAGAAATGGCTGATTACCCGTTTTTTAATATTGTTCGCCTTGCCCACATAAATTACTTTGCCCTTCTGGTCGTGAAAATAGTAGACTCCAAACGTTTCCGGGAGCTTGTCGAACTGCTCGCGCGGTAAGTGTGCGGGCAGCAAGGTTTCTTTTGAGTTTTTCTTTAACGATTTACCGATGAATTTTTCTGTATCATTCAACAACAATTTGTGCAGCAAACGAACAGTCGCCTCTGCATCTCCGGAAGCGCGGTGTCTGTCCTGTACCTGTATGTTCAGGCTGGCACACAGATTTCCTAAGCTATAGGAGGGAAGCCCCGGAAAAATTTTTCTACTCAGTCGAATGGTGCAGAGTTTGGAACGATTGAATGGAATATCTAAAGTCTGGAATTCTTTTTTAAGGAATGTAAAATCAAAATTTACATTGTGTGCGACAAAAATACTGTCTTTGGTAAAGTCGAGGATCTCTTCGGCAACGTCAGCAAAAACAGGCGCCTGGGCAACCATTTCATTATCGATACCGGTTAAGGAAGTAATGAATACCGGAATTCTACGCTCCGGATTGATGAGCGTGTGATAACTGTCAATGATCTTTTCACCATCAAAATTATAGATCGCAATTTCGATGATGCGGTTGCCCGATGCATGTCCACCGGTTGTTTCAATATCAACGATCGAGTAAATCATTTACGACGATTACTTTTTCCCAGCGCTCTTTGAACGGCATCCTGTCCGTACTTGACACGAATCTTATCCAGAGCGGTATAGAGGTTGTGCGTTTTTTCAGGAGTTTCGAAAAGGCTTGCCTGGTAGTTGCCGTGCACCAGGTTGCTCAGACGCACACCAATCAGGCGTACATATTTTTGTTTGTTGTAAAGCGAATCAAACAAGGCGGTGATCTTTTCCATTAAAACAGCATCTGAAGAAGTATAAGAAAATGTACACTGTTTGGTTTCTTTTTCGAAGTTCGCGTACTTGATCTTAACCGTTAAACAGCCGGTCATGAATTTTTTCTGGCGCAATGTAAAGCAAACTTCTTCAACCATTTTTAACAATATCGTCCGCATCATTGCCTGGTCTTTACTATCTTCCGGAAAGGTTGTTTCAGTAGAAATGGATTTGCGTTCCGAATAAGGTTCAATAGGAGTATGATCAATGCCGTTTGCCCGCATCCACAATCCTGCACCATGTTTGCCTAGCAGCTTTTCAATGGTTAACACTGGCGTGTTGCTTAATGTTCCGATATCGAAAATACCGGCGTTGTGTAAGATCTCCGTTGTTTTTTTGCCCACCATCGGAATTTTTTCGATCGGTAGGGGAGCCAGGAATTCCTTTTCCGTACCGGCAGGAACATAGAGAAAGCCGTTGGGTTTGGATAAACCAGTGGCGATTTTAGAAACAATTTTGTTGACCGATAAACCGCAGGAGATGGGCAGTCCGGATTCTTTGATAATGGTTTCACGCAATTCGGTTGTCCATTTTACAATGCCGAAAAAGCGATCCATGCCGCTGATGTCCAGGTAAAATTCATCAATGGATGCCTGCTGGTACAGCGGTGCTTTGTCGTGAATGATCTGTCGGATCAGTTTGGAATACTTGATGTATTCATTCATATCGCCGCGGACAAAGATTGCATCCGGACAAAGTTTCTTTGCTTTCTGGCTCGACATGGCCGAGCGTACACCAAACTTGCGTGCTTCATAACTGCAGGATGCAACTACGCCGCGCTCGCTGGAACCGCCGATAATGATGGGCTTGCCTCTAAGTTCCGGCCGGCGCAGCAGCTCTACCGAAACAAAAAAGGAATCCAGATCCATATGTACGATCGAGCGATCCATTTATCTTTGGCTAAATATATTAGCAAATATACTTTAATAAAACGGGATAATAAACTAATATTGTTAGTAATAATAATTGTGCAAAATTGAAAAAAAGATCCACTATTTACTGATAGTGAACATTATATAATTCTTCATACTGATTCCATTCCGATTGATATTTTATGAGTATGCTTTTTAGTTTTTTGTTTGAATCGTATTGATAGTTAATCTTTTTATCGACAAAATAATTCATTTCATCTGACCTTTTTGTATGAATATAATACTGTAATTGTCCTTCGGTACTATATTGGAATTCATATACAGAAGAACCCATTTGGTCTTGCATTTTGATCAAATTACCTGATTTATCATATGTGTAATAATAACCTTCAATCAATATTGAAGTTGAGTTTGGAGTTACAATCTTTTTAATAAAAGTTGTATCGTGTATATAATTCTGTTGCATTGATCCGCTTAACGATCCAATGAACAGTCCATCTTTATAAAATTTTTTCTCGTTTTCATTTCTTTTATCTATGTAGGTATAATTCGGTAAATTGTAATAATGTGTGATGATAGCCTGTGTGTCACACGCATATTGGGAAGAAGAATCTATGACCATTTTTAAATTACCATTGCTATCAAAATACCAATCCGTGTTGCTGATAGCAGGGGGCTCATAATCATATTTAGTGAAAATTTTATTTACTCTGTTGAATTTTCCATTGGCTGCATAATGAAAATAGGTCTTCTCCCGATACTCGTTTGTGCTTTCTTTATAAATTAATTTTCGGTTTTTATTAAAAACATATTGATTCATCAAACGAATTTTATCTGAAATAGTAATGGTGTCTGCATCTACATTTTTGAACAATTGAGAAGATATACCGTTGCTTATGAAATCTGCTAAATCTTCTTTTTCAAATAGATCCTGGTTTCTGTTCTGCACAGATGCTTGTTCCTTGGGAAATGCAAACATCCATTGAACCAGAGAATGTTTTGGATCAAGAAAAGGCTTGATTTCATTAAGTTCAATGTTTATATACGCATCTTCATACATGATATGATCATCATTACA
Source organism: Cytophagaceae bacterium (assembly GCA_021151805.1). Classification (GTDB taxonomy): domain Bacteria; phylum Bacteroidota; class Bacteroidia; order Cytophagales; family Cytophagaceae; genus Cytophaga. The sequence goes on from JAGKWN010000021.1 coordinate 38,223, forward strand.
AATATGGTAATCCGCAGGAAGCAACAAGTCGAAAGATTGTACACGAGGTAATAGTGTGATTTCTTTTAAAATACTGTTTTGCTGAAGTGAATCCAGATTTAATTGTTTCATTTTTTGAAGCAGGAAAATTTCAAAATCCTTTTTCCTCGCAGGGGCAATGATGGATGAGGGTGAAGCGATTGTATTCGTTTTTAAATCCAGCAAATAAAATTCTCTCATTGATAGCGGTGTCTTTGATTCGTCTGTGTTTATAGTATAATTATATGCGTATTCGACTACTAAATGATCTCCCAATAAAGTGATTGGTTGAATCGAAAGATCTTGCAGCCGATAATTCAAATGGTCTGTATTATAAGATAATTCACTAAACCCGTATGTTTTAGCAGGAGGAGGATAGTCGTATTCACATTCGTAACATTCTTCGGCATTTCTGTGAATCACCAATGCAGTATGATGTTTGAATTTCTTAATTAAATTTTCCAGGAATAGTTTATTATCTGACGGGTATGGTTTTTCTTTAAGTACTGCATTAAATGTTGCCGTATCAATTTCAGGAGCATTGGTTTCATAAATAGAAAGATACTTTAACGGGTGAATCTCTGTATTGTATTGCTCATCAACAACTGTATAGGCATGTTCTTTGACTTGTAGCTTTATATATTGCTGCGCCTTGTTCAGGAGAATTTCTATCAGGTTGTCAGGTTGATTTAATTTTTCTGAATGGTATCCGTAAACTTTCCATATGCTGTCAAGTTTGGGATTGGAAAGTAATGATGCATATGTTGCATTGTATTTATTCCAGTAGTCAATACTTGTTTGAGAACGCCTGTTGGCTGTGTCAGCAATAAATTTAAAAAGTTGTCCGGAAGCATCATAAACATTAATAGAATTAGCAGCAGGCGTATTACTGAATTTTGCTGCAATTTTTATTGCCCCGTTCTCAAAATGATTTAGTTTGAAAGATTCAGGGTTGAATTTATCAGGCATACCTGTCATCCAATTCTGTTTATTGATGCTTGATTTAACAGAATCTATTTTTTTTCGTTCTAAAGGTGCTTCCCATTGAGGATAAAAGTTTGCGTAATAAAATAGCCGGGCAGGTTCTCCAAGAGCATCCCAGGAATATTGTACATTTGGAATTCCTCTTCTTTCATAATATGCCAGCGTTCCATCGGAATAGAATCTTACAGTTTCAAGTTCGTTTATGATCAGGCTGCTTACATGGCCCGTTTCATACCAGTTGATGTATAAAAGTTCGGGAATAGAATAACTTTTTCTGTTTCCATTATCATAAAAGCCCTCAAAATAATTTCTGTTACTTAACTTTCGCGATAATATTTGGCCGTCCTTATTGTAAACGACCTGACTTTTTACTTTATAATTTTTGTCATAATATGTTTCAGCGCAAAGCTTTCCATTTCTAAACATTTCCCTGAAATAATACTGGTACCGGGGATTATCATCGTCCGTACTTACAGTTATAATATCGTCCTGATTTTTTATTGATTTTCGTTCTTTGAATGTTTCAGGGTTTTTAAGAATAGATATAAAGTGCAGTGAGCCGTCCTGATAAAGGCCTTTCCACATGGTATAATAGCCGCATTCTTTTACCAAAATCGTGTCGGTATAATATCTGTCTTTACCTTGTTGACCAAATGGTACAACAAACCATTCACCATAGCTATTGCCTTGGCGGAAAATTTTATAGATGGTATCTGTTTTTGCTGACGGAAATAATTCATCTTCAATATTTTTTTGTCCATAAGAGACAGAAAAATTTGAAAAAATAAATAAGAGTATATAAATGAAAATTCTGATCATATTTTCTGATGACAAAAGTGATAGATGTATCTTCACAAGATACAAAAACTTTGCCAGCCAAAGGGATGGATTTTCTGAATGCGGTTGTTCAGACAATTCACATTCTGATTTGAAACAGATGATGGCTAATCCCAGGAAAGTTGTATCTTAAAGTAATAGATTCCATGAATTGAATAATCATTTATAATCAGCCAATACTGCTATGGATATAAACACTGAAAAGACCGCAAGTGAAGCAATCCGTTACCGACGTTCCGTACGGATTTTTAAAGAAGAGTCTTTAGATACTGAAAAAGTAAAAGAATGCATCCGCCTGGCAACGCTGGCGCCTAATAGCAGTAACATGCAGTTGTGGGAGTTTTATCATATTGTTTCGAATGACATGCTTCGACAGGTGAGTGCATTGTGTATGGATCAGAATGCTTCAAAAAACGCCAGAGAGATGGTTGTTTTTGTTGTGCGTAAAGATCTTTGGAAAAAAAGGGCAAAGGCCAATGCTGAAAATCGCAAGCGGTTGTTTGGCAATAAAGATTTCAAAGAATATACAAAAAGAGAAAAATCCGGGATCAATTATTTCACCAAAGTAATGCCTGTTTTATACATGGATTTCTTCGGAATATTGGGGTGTGTAAAATGGATCGTTGCTCAGGTCGCAGGCATATTCAGGCCCATGTACAGACAGGTCACTCAATCGGACATGCGGATTGTTGCTCATAAAAGTACCGCATTGGCTTGTGAGAATTTTATGATCAGCATGGCAGCTATTGGTTACGATACCTGTCCAATGGAAGGGTTGGATTCTTTACGGTTGAAGCGTTTGTTAAAGCTTCCTTACGGTGCAGAGATCAGCATGGTGATCGCTTGTGGAATTCGTGTACCTGAAGGTATTTATTGGCCGCAGTACAGAGTTCCTTTTGAAGAAGTATATCATGCGAAATAAATTGTGGTCAGAAAAACAGATCCGTTGTTATTTCAATGTTGTGGTAAGCGTTTTTTTGTAATTGAAGATTTGCTCCGCCGGTGAGCATGATTTTCATGAGGTCAGATTGATAACCAATTGTTAAGCCATTGTAGATGCAGGAAATATATTTTGTATAACACACGCCAAATAGGATTTTTTTATATCTGAAATTTCCTGAAGCATGCGTATAGTTCACTTGGGTTATATCAGCATTGCTCACATTATTTCTGTATGCTTCTCCTGAAACAGAAGATGGCAAAAGATTCAGGTAATGCCTGATACCAATGCCCAGTATGGGTGTACATGTAAAATCAGAATTTTTATTCAGGCTGAATGTATATCCTGCATGCACATTGGATTCAATCGTATATAGCGTTCTGTTTAAGGAAATGTTGGAAGTGCATTCTTCGTATGATGTTACGTTGCTGTATGCGTACTGCTGAATACCTTCCTGATAAGTATTAATTGAAAAAGTTGTTTTGGATAATAAAATAAATTTTCCGCTGTTGAATTGAAAGCCCATGCCAATACGAATGAAGGTATTATTAAATTCGTATTTAGTATATTTTGAATGAACGGAATCTGATTGCAGTTTTTCTGCATCGGTATATGAAAATGTATTTGTAAAGTATTCTTTATAAGTAATATTCGTAATCGTTGAATAGTGTTCTTTTCCTGCTTCAGTAAACAGGGAAGGTGAGAATGTATATTTTATTTTCTTTGGAATGTTCTTATAGTAAATATTATATTTTGGAGCAACACAGATGCCGCCATATTGCTGGGTATTTTTTGTGTGAAATTTTTTATCTGAAATGTGTTCCGGGAAAAGTATTTTGCTGGCATCGGTAATCAGCTGTGAATTGTTTTTGTTATTGAGATAATAGATACCAAGACCTACGTGCAGTTTTTTTGCCATTTGATCATAGCCAATAGCCATGGTACGTTGTGCATATTTCCCATTTCCGGTTTGGTTTAACCCGGCACTTATTCTTTTTTTATCTTTTGCACCGGCTAAGGAAGGATTGAGTTGTAAAGGCAATTGATTTATCTGGGCAAAATTCTGTGCTGTCACATCCTGTAAAGTTAGAATGAAGAATACAATAAACAGCAATCTTTGTAAAGGTATTGAATAATTAAACAGATACATGGCAGCTGCATGTTTATAAAATGCAGTTGTCATGTATCTGTTAAGCTGGATATAAGTTTGAATATAAATCAAGATTGTCAATAACGTATGATTGTTGTTAGGCCTCCCGGTATGGGAGAACCGCTCCGGGTATAATAATTGAAGCGACCGCTTATCCGGATCAGACGGTTATCCTGGTCGAATGTATAATCATTCTGAGATGGCGTCACTGCATCCTTGGAATAAACACAATACTGACGTGGCTCAGGAGTGATGTAATAATTTTTTTCCGGATAATCTTTATAACTACCCATATCAATGAACTTCTCCGCTACTTCATGTTGAAAATTGATCGTCTTATCAATACATACAGGTCTCAGGGAATTATCATTATATACATATCCCCATTGATCAGCATATGGACTGCCAGGGCTTCTTACCCCAGTGTCATAATAAACTCCATTCGGAGTTTTAAAACAATGCTCAGGATTATACGGCGCATAACCATTTACTGCAGTGGAGTAGTAAAAATTATCCGGAGTTGGCTTGAAATAGTGAATAAAAACATAGTCATCAATGGCAATGCTATCAGTAACCGTATTAGTAGCGTCATATTTTAATACATATGCGACATTATTTTTAGCTGCATAGATGTATTCATATTTTGTTGCTTGTTGCGGATAAGCACTATTATGGCGCGAAACTGTTTCTATATTTCCGTCAAGGTTATAGGTTATCTCCGTTTTGTATTTTAACGTTCCGGCGGAGTAGTCTGTTGTTTCAATGACTTTGTTGCTTGAGTTGTATACATATAATGTTGAATCTTTTTGATCCGGATATATAGAATCGTATTGAATTACTTTCTTTAAAAGACCATCCGGATAGTAAGAAAATCTATAAACGGTTTGATTCTGATCGTTTGATTTAGTCATATAGACAAACGTAGGAAGCGTATTTACCGAATCAATAATTGCTTCACCTGGAATCGGCTCAACAGATTCCTTTTTACATGATGTCAACAGACAAAATATTCCTAAAATAAAAAGTACATTTTTCATAATCATAGTTGGTTATTTTTTTCAACGGTTAGACAGTTGAGCAAATAAAAATGTTACAGGTAAAATTTATTTTTTGTGCAGATATTAAAAATCCGGATTGGTCGGTATGAATTTGTTTTCAGGTTTCAAACTTACTCCGGATTTATTTTTTGCTGGATTTTTTTTGTTTTTTACCTGAGTGTTGCTTTGCGTTACATTCGTTGTATGTTGTATCGTATCCGTTTTTGAAATGCTCTTAGGTTTATCCTCAATGCCAGAGACTGGTATATAATCTTTGTTTGTTTTGAACATTGTATCAGCCATACGAATTCCAGCCGATGTTTTGTTTTCTATTGTTGCTGCAGGAGTTAATGATTGGGCCGCTTCATCGATAGTTACAGAACTGTGATTGGTATTCTGTATCGTTCGGTTGACATTTGTTTCGGCTCCGGAGATTGAGGTTTCTTTTTTTTCTGATTGTTTAACAGAAGTTGAATGCAGAGATGGTGCAGTAACCGAAGTCGTTTTTGGATTGAAGGTAAGTAGATAGGAGTAAAGTCCGATTACCAAAACCACAACACTACCGCTTATTGCAAACCATTTATTGCCATACCAGCTTACGGCATCCTTTTGCAATAACTGATTGGTAAGACCGTAGTTTTGTACAGAACCTTCTGTATGAAAATACGACTGGGCCCAGTGCGCAAAATCATTTTCATATTCAGGATGCTGGTGTATAAAATTCAATACCTCAGCTTTGTCTGTATCAGAAAGATTGCCTTCATGATATTCAAAAATGAAGTATTCAATATTTTCTTTCGTAATTTTCACCATGTTGAATGTTAAAGTACCAACCTAAGGTCGCCAATATATTCTTTGATTTTTTTTCTGGCACGGAACAAATACACCTTTACCTGTGATTCATTCAGCTGAAGAATTTTACCAATTTCTTCATAGCTGTAACCTTCATAATCTTTCAGCAGAATGATGGATTTTTGCTGCTCTGTCAATAACGACAAGGCGTCATGTAAGACTTTTTTCAAATCCGGATTTTCCTGGTCGATGGAGATTTCAGGAATCCATTCATCTGAATAAAACCTGTTTTTTTGCTTCAGATAATCTATACTGAGCCTGTAGGCAGTTGTAAATAGCCAGGCCCTGACTTTGTCAAAATCAATTTTGTCCCGGTTTTCCCAAAGGCGTAAATAAGCTTCTTGGGTAATATCTTTGGCTGCCGTGCTGTCCTGTAATAGCTTGTCCACGAACCGGCAAACACGGTTGCTATAATCATGGACAGACTGGTTATAGAGTTTTGCAGACATCAGATAAACGGCTAGCTATTCAGAATTTTGTGTATATATTTTATTGTGTATCCCATAAATTTAGAACCTGTATAGCTGGTCAGAGCAGTTTCTGACAGGGAAAATTGGTTACCGGTGAGACTATTCAGTGCATAAAAATGTTACAGCAGTCAGAAAATTTTTTCGTTTTTACGGCTATAAAAATACAGATTTTGTTTGCAGTATAAACATAGACGGAGTAAAATTAGCAGGCAATTAGCCAGACAAATTTGATCGGGCGGACATAATCGCAGTAGTAAATAATGAGTGTTTTTATTGTTTTTGAGTAGTTATAATTGTTTTATGTACAGATATTTACCTATATTTTAGTTGTATAATTTACATTATGTTAAATAAAAATTTATAAATCCCACCCCGGGGATTTAAATGTATAATATGGAATTATTGGATTGTAATTGGAATGAGATTAATTGAAACTTGCTCGGCTTATCTCCGGGATTACAAAAAATAACAAAAAAAACGGAGCCTAAACTTATATGTTTTCTACAGGACTATCCTGCCTTGCTCTGATCCGGCTCAAAGACACTGAAGTGATACCCAGATATGACGCAATGATATTTAACGGTATCCGATTGATAATATTTGGCTGAAGCTCTATAAGTTCTTTGTATCGGTCTTCAGGTTTGATTTTAAGTAATTGTATTGTCCTTCTATTAAACGTCTGATCAAGGCCTGGTAAAATTTATCCTTTATATCTGCTCTTTCTGTCAAATACCGGTCAAATTCAGCTTTAGTTACAAAACACAATTCACAATTTTCAACTGTTTCGAAATTATAGATGCTTTTCTCATTGAACATAAAACTTTCCACAGAAGTAACAAGCTTATTTTCAAAGAATAAATCTGTTGTAATTTCCTTGGATTTGTTTTTGCACCATGCCCTTACGCTACCACGTTTAATTAAAAACATCTTATCCGTTACCGACCCTTCTGTAATTAAAAGCGTTTTTGCCGGAATACTAAATTCGTTTACAAACAAATCATTGATAAAATCTTTCATAGTAGTGGCCCCTTTTTCTTTTAAATTATACAAATATTGATAAAAATCATTGTTTATGTAATAATATTGAAATGGGATTTTTTTAAATTCTGGTTGATTTCTTATTATAATGAAATGAAGTATTACTATGTGTCTGTTTCAATGCTTATTTGAGGTTTAAAGTTCAAACTTTTCGATTGAAAAAATATAAGTAATTACATGTAAGTACTTACCGCAGTGATGTAAGAAATATCAAAAAAAACGAGCTGCACAAGGCAGCTCGTTTGAATTATTGTGTTTTTCAGATGTTACCGATCAATAATCGTGATACATTTTAATCTGCTCATCCAGAAATTGAAGTCTTGCCTTGAGAATAATTACTTCTGTAGCGAGTGTTTTTTCCAGATTTGAAAGAAAATGAACAATATTATTATCCTGAACCTCAGCAAAGTATTTTCCTTTGATCTGAATAATCTTAGATGTTTTAGAATCGGATGTTGAGATTTCAAAAATTTTATTGTTCATCATACGGCATGTATTAAGCAGATTTTGAAGATAATATATTTTCAGATCTTTCCTTGTAGAAATTAGCAATTCTTTTCAGGTCCATTAATGAAGTTTCTGCCATTTCAGAAGATTTTTTGAAAGCCTGAATCGTCATGTCCTGTAACTTGATCATTGCTTGCATATTTTCCAATTCCTTTTCCAAAGATTTAATTTTCTCATGCAGTAAGCTCGAGTCTGAATTGTTTGCAAGTGAACTTGATGCTTCAACCTTGTTTACATACATAGGACCTACACCTGAAACCAGCCAAACCATATTTAAGGTTGGTAATGCTTCCAGAATCTGGATAAGCTTATCAGTCCCGTATTTTCTGCCATTCAGAATGTTATAGATCTGAGTACTTGAATTTCCGCTTTGACGTGCAAGCGTATTTGGTCGCATTCTTTCCGCCTCCAGAAAGACTCTTAACCTTTCGCCAATATTTGCTAAACTTTTCATGGATAATGTAGCCTTTAAATAATTAATTAATGAGAGAGTATTGTAGCCTTTTTATTATAATTACAATTTATAAGAATGTTTGCAGTAAAACAATTTTTGCAATGGAAAGTTAGAGATCCAACAAAAAATATTAACATTCGATAAAGTACATAATAATTAGTAAGTTGTAACTATTTGTTGTTTTAATTATAAATAATTTAAGGAGTATACTTGGTGGTATATTATATTTTTAATAATTTTAAACTATCTACTCCGTGTATCAATTTTACATACGGAATCATGTATTTTACTTTGTTGCTTTGTACATGCCCAATCATGTGCCATTCAATGTCTTTAGG
>JAGKWN010000146.1 GCA_021151805.1 Cytophagaceae bacterium
CCGTAATAATTATGGAATTTAACATGAGTATTCGCTCTTATTTAGCTATTTTTGTTCATACCGTATTCTTACAATAGGCAAAAAAGATTATAAATCAGCACGACAATTTTGTCCATATAGAATTCAAAGGGCTTATTATCAGCTGTTTTAATTTGTTTTAAATATTTTACGAATTCGGGTGCTAGCATAGAAATACAAAAAATATAGTTCGAAGTATCATTATGGGAAAGAGAATTTTCGTTTTCGACACAACACTTAGAGATGGTGAGCAAGTTCCGGGCTGTCAATTGAACACAGAGGAAAAAATCATCGTTGCCAAAGCGTTGGACGAATTAGGTGTCGACGTAATCGAATCAGGGTTCCCGGTTTCAAGCCCAGGAGACTTTAATTCAGTTGTTGAAATTACTAAAGCAGTAACGCGCCCTACGATTTGTGCACTTACACGTGCCAAAGAGGCGGACATCAATATTGCTGGTGAAGCCCTGCGTTTTGCAAAGCGCAGCCGTATTCACACAGGTATTGGTAGTTCTGATATTCATATTGAACACAAGCTTCGTTCTACTCGTGAGAATATTCTTGAAATGGCTGTAGCTGCTGTAAAGCAGGCTAAGAAGGTTGTGCATGAAGTCGAATTCTTCTGTGAAGATGCAGGCCGTGCCGACGAAGCATTTCTTGCACGCATGGTGGAAGCCGTGATCGATGCAGGTGCTGATGTAGTAAACATTCCCGATACAACAGGATATATGTTGCCATGGCAGTACGGTGAGCGTATCAAATATTTGATGAACAATGTATCAAATATTGATAAAGCAATCTTGTCTGCTCACTGCCACAACGATTTAGGTTTAGCGACGGCAAACTCGCTTGCTGCCTTACAAAACGGTGCCCGTCAGGTTGAATGTACAATCAACGGTATCGGAGAGCGCGCAGGCAATACAGCATTGGAAGAAGTAGTAATGGCAATGGAATGTCACAAGGCTACGTTAGGACTTGAAACAGGTATCAATCCGAAGAAACTGGTTCCAATCAGTCATTTGGTATCTACCTTAATGCGTATGCAGGTTCAGTCAAACAAGGCGATTGTTGGAAGAAATGCATTTGCACACTCTTCAGGTATTCACCAGGATGGTTTCTTAAAGCATCGTGAAACCTACGAGATCATTGATCCGGCAGCCGTTGGTGCTGACTCTTCATCAATCATCCTTACAGCGCGCAGTGGCCGTGCAGCATTGAACCACCGTTTGGCAACAATCGGCTACATGCTTTCTAAAGAACAATTGGATCAGGCATATACACAGTTCCTGGATATGGCAGACCACTTGAGAAAAGTAGAAGACGAAAACTTACACGAATTAATGCGTGGTAAAGTGTACGCGAAGTAATCATTGAAAAATAAGTTATTATAATATAAGTATCTGAATATAGAAATGGGAAAGACCTTATTTGAGAAAGTTTGGAATGCACACGTTGTAACAGAGGTTAAAGATGGTCCAAGCATCTTGTACATCGATAAACAATTGATTCATGAAGTAACAAGCCCGCAGGCATTTGCTGGTATAGAAAAAAGAGGTATCGGTGTTTTCCGTCCGGAAAGAACATTGGCTACACCTGATCACAACGTTCCTACAAAAGGACAGAATTTGCCGATCGTTGAAGATTTATCCCGTTTTCAGGTAGATAAGCTTACTGAAAACTGCAACAAATTTGGTGTTACACTTTATGGTTTAGGACACGCTTCTCAAGGTGTTGTACACGTAGTTGGTCCTGAAACAGGAACAACACTTCCGGGTATGACTATTGTATGCGGTGATTCACATACATCTACACACGGTGCGTTTGGTTCAATCGCATTCGGTATTGGTACTTCAGAAGTTGAACAGGTATTGGCTACACAATGTTTGATGCAGTCAAAACCAAAAACAATGAAAATCGAAATCAACGGTAAGCTTGCGAAAGGTGTAACAGCGAAAGATGTGATCCTTTATGTAATCTCTCAGATCTCTGCTGCAGGTGGTACAGGTTATTTCGTTGAGTACTGTGGTTCTGCAATCACATCGCTTTCTATGGAAGCTCGTATGACGATCTGTAACATGAGTATTGAAATGGGTGCACGTGGTGGTATGATCGCTCCGGATGAAACTACATTCAACTACATCAAAGGTCGTGAGTTTGCTCCGAAAGGTGCGAAATGGGATGAAGCAGTTGCATACTGGAAAACATTGTTCTCTGATGCAGACGCAACATTCGACAAGACATTGAAATACGATGCTGCTGATATTGGTCCAATGATCACTTACGGAACAAACCCGGGTATGGGTATCAGTGTAAATAAAAACATTCCTACGATCGACCAGATCGAAGAAAGCAATAAAGTAACATTCAACAAAGCGCTTGATTACATGGGCTTCCATGCAGGTGATTCGTTGATTGGCAAACAAGTAAACTGGGTGTTCTTAGGTAGCTGTACAAACGGCCGTATCGAAGATTTAAGACAATTTGCTGAATTTGTAAAAGGCAAGCACAAAGCTGCAAACATCAATGCGTTGATCGTTCCGGGCTCTAAGCAGGTTGAAAAACAAGCTATCGCTGAAGGTATTGATAAAGTATTGGCTGAAGCAGGTTTCGAATTGAGAGAGCCGGGCTGTTCTGCATGTCTTGCTATGAACGAAGACAAAGTTCCTAAAGGTGAATATTGTGTATCTACATCAAACCGTAACTTCGAAGGCCGTCAGGGACCTGGCGCCCGTACGTTGCTGGTAAGCCCGTTGACTGCAGCAGCAATCGCTGTAAGCGGTAAAATTGTAGATGTACGTGAAATGTTGAACTAATTCGTTTCTTATCTTGAAAACAGCTATTGGAAATATGAAAAACGAAGACAGAATGGTTGAACTTCTTGCCGAAATGGTTAAGAAGTCTGATCAAAGTATTGCACAACAGAAAGAGATGATTTCTGAGATTAAAATAATGAGAAAAGATATTTCTGCTATGCATAAAGATATTCGCAAGAACAATATTATGCTATCAGAGCATTCAAGAGCAATTATAACACTTGCTGAGAATGTAGATTCTTTTTCTGCGTATGATCAACGCATCTCTGAACTAGAAAAAAAGGTTTTTAAAAAGTAATAAATAGTATTCTATTTAAAATGGAAAAATTTACAACAATAAAATCAACTGTAGTACCGCTTCCGATTGAAGATGTAGATACAGATCAAATTATACCTGCACGTTTCTTAAAGGCTACTACAAAAGAAGGTTTTGGTAAAAGCCTTTTCTGTGACTGGAGATACAACCAGGACGGTACGCCGAAAGCAGATTTCGTAATGAACAATCCGTTATACAGCGGACAGATTCTTGTAGCAGGTAAAAACTTCGGTTGTGGTTCTTCAAGAGAGCACGCTGCATGGGCAATCGGTGACGCTGGTTTCAAAGTAGTAGTATCTTCTTTCTTTGCAGATATCTTCCGTGGTAACGCATTGAACAATGGTATTCTTCCGGTGCAGGTATCAGATGCTTTCTTGAAAAGCATTTTTGATGCGGTAGCTGCAAATGCAAAACAGGAATTGATTGTTGACTTAGCAAACCAGGTAATTTCTATTGCTGGTACAGACTTGAAAGAAAGCTTTGTAATCAACGAATACAAAAAAACTTGCCTGATCAATGGTTACGATGATATCGATTATGTATTGAGCATTAAAGATAAGATTGAAGCATACGAGAAAACGTCGAAGTATCTAGATTTAGTAAAGGCATAAGGCCTAAAGCTTTTTGCAAGAACAAAGTAGAGTAGTAAAAGTCTTGAGTTGAGTTTTCTCAATCAATGCTTAAAAAGAAAACGAAAGAAATATTTTAAACCAAACTAGCCTTAAGCTTTAAGCTTTCGGCGTTCCGCCTAAAACAATGGAAAAGAAAATTGCAGTATTAAAAGGAGATGGTATCGGACCTGAAGTTACAGATCAGGCACTTTTAGTTTTAAATGCTATCGAAAAATCTTTTGGTCATAAATTTCACTATACGGAAGCTTTAGTGGGAGCTGTAGCAATCGATGCTACAGGAAATCCTTTCCCGGATGAAACACTTAAAGTGTGTCAGAATGCGGATGCGATCTTATTTGGTGCAATCGGTCACCCGAAATACGATAACGATCCAAAAGCTAAAGTTCGTCCGGAGCAAGGTTTGCTTGCAATGCGTAAGGCTTTAGGTTTATTCGCTAATATCCGTCCGGTAGCTACTTACAAAATACTTGAAAACGCTTCTCCATTACGTGCAGACTTAGTAAGCGGTGTTGACTTTGTTGTATTCCGCGAATTGACAGGCGGTATCTACTTCGGTACACGTGGTCGCAGTGAAGATGGTAACATGGCTTTCGATACATGTACATATACACGTGCAGAGATTGAGCGTATCAGCAAGAACGCTTTTGAAGCAGCTCGTATCCGCCGTAACCGCGTTACATTGGTTGATAAAGCAAACGTATTGGCTTCTTCCCGTTTATGGAGAGAAGTAGTAAAAGAGTTCCATGCTGCACACTATCCGGACGTAGAACTTGACTTTATGTTCGTTGATAACGCTGCCATGAAAATCATTACACAACCTGCATACTTTGATGTTGTATTAACAGAAAATATGTTTGGTGATATCATTACAGATGAAGCTTCTGTAATCACAGGTTCTATGGGTATGTTACCTTCTGCTTCTGTAGGAAGCGCGGTGGCATTATATGAACCAATTCACGGATCATATCCGGAAGGCGCTGGCAAGAACATTGCTAACCCTTGTGCTGCCATCTTATCGGCTGCTATGTTATTAGAAACATCTTTTGGTTTACTGGAAGAAGCAAAAGCAATCCGCGATGCTGTAGTAAAATCTTTGGAAGATGGTATCGTAACAGTAGACATCCGTCGCGAGAACCCAAGCTCTACAACAGAAGTAGGTGCTTACATCGCTAAATTGGTAGAGAAGAACGCAAAGGTAAACGCTTAATCAGTTTTTGATACAATGGCAAACGAATTAAATAAAATAAGTAAACGTTTAACTCAGGATCCATCTCAGCCTGCATCTCAGGCAATGATGTATGGCGCCGGGTTTACGGATGAGGATATGAAGAAGCCAATCGTTGGTATTGGCAGTACAGGTTTCGATGGTAATACATGTAACATGCACTTGAATATCCTTGCCGGACAAGTTAAAGGTAGCATTACACGCGGCGGTATGGTTGGACTTGGTTTCAACACAATCGGTGTGAGTGATGGTATCTCAATGGGTACTGAAGGTATGCGTTATTCGCTTGTATCCCGTGATGTAATCGCGGATTCAATCGAGACCATCTGCGGTGCACATTACTACGATGCATTGGTAACGGTTGTAGGTTGCGATAAAAATATGCCGGGTGCTGTAATAGCAATGGCTCGTTTGAACCGCCCGGCAATCATGGTATATGGCGGCACTATTCACTCAGGTCACTACAAAGGAGAGAAGTTGAACATTGTTTCTGCATTTGAAGCATTGGGTAAAAAAGTAGCAGGTACAATCTCTGAAGAAGACTATCAGGGTGTAATTAAAAATGCTTGTCCGGGCGCAGGTGCCTGCGGCGGTATGTACACTGCAAATACAATGGCATCAGCAATTGAAGCAATGGGATTAACACTTCCATATTCTTCAACCGCTCCAGCAACAAGTGAAAAGAAGAAGGCAGAAACATTGGCTCTTGGTGAGACAATGATGATGCTTTTGGAAAGAGATATTAAGCCACGCGATATCATGACGTTTAAAGCATTTGAAAATGCAATACGCGTGATCATGGTATTGGGCGGTTCTACAAACGCAGTTATGCACTTGATCGCAATGGCTAAAGCTGCGAATGTAAAATTAACAATTGACGATTTCCAACGCATAGGTAATACAACACCGTTATTGGCAGATTTAAAACCAAGCGGCAAGTATATGATGGAAGATATGGACGCAATCGGCGGTGTACCTTCTGTAATGCGTTTGTTAGCGAAGCATAACTTACTTCATTTAGATTGTATGACTGTAACAGGTAAAACTGTTGGCGAGAATTTAAAAGAAGCACAGGATCTTCCAAACGATCAGGACTTGATGTATGCTTGGGAAAACCCAATCAAACCTACAGGTCACCTACAAATTCTTTACGGTAACCTTGCGCCACAAGGTTCTGTTGCAAAAATTACTGGTAAAGAAGGAACATTCTTCGAAGGTCCGGCTCGTGTATATGACTCTGAAGAGGCTGTAAACAAAGGCTTAGAGGCAAACGAAGTGAAAGCTGGTGAGGTAATCGTTATTCGTAACGTAGGTCCTAAAGGCGGTCCAGGTATGCCAGAAATGCTGAAACCAACAGCTTTATTGATGGGCTTAGGTTTAGGCAACGAATGTGCGTTGATCACAGACGGCCGTTTCTCTGGCGGTACACACGGTTTCGTGGTAGGCCACATTACACCGGAAGCGGTAGATGGCGGTACGATCGGTCTGGTTAAAAACGGAGACATCATCTTAATTGATGCTGTTAACAGAATTCTTGAAGTAAAAATTTCTGAAGAAGAAATCAGCAAACGCCGTGCTGCATGGGTAAAACCAGCACCAAGAGCTACGTCTGGCGTATTGTATAAATATATGAAAACAGTAGCTTCTGCATCTGAAGGATGCGTAACCGATAATTAATTAAAAAGCTAGCTTTATGAAGCCGAAGATTAAATTAAGAGGAGCAGAGTACATTGTCCGCATCATTGAATTGTTGGATGCGCGCGACCTGTTCGCCTATCCGGGCGGAGCAATTCTACCTATCTATGATGCACTTGCATACAGCAGCTTAAATTGTGTCCTGGTCCGTCATGAGCAGGGAGCAGCCTTCATGGCAAATGGTTACGCACGCGTAAGCGGCCGTCCGGGCTTTTGTTTGGCAACATCAGGACCTGGCGCTACAAACCTGGTAACAGGTATTGCAGATGCTTATGCAGATAGCGTACCGATGGTTGCAATCACCGGTCAGGTAGCTTTACACTTAATTGGTTCTGATGCGTTTCAGGAAACGGATATTACTGGTATCTGTATCCCGATCACGAAAAAAACATATCTGATCAACGATCTTTCAAATGCTGCAGATATTTTCTGCGAAGCATACAAAGTATCTGTCAGCGGCCGTCCGGGCCCTGTATTGATCGACGTTCCAAGAAGTATCCAGGGAGAATATGTAGAACTGGATGAAGACTGGGAAAGCAAATTCGCTAAACCGGAACGCGAAGTAAAAAACAACTTCTCTGACCAGGACATTGCTGCGGCAGTTGAATTGTTCAAGAATGCGGAGCGTCCGTTGATCTTATGCGGTCACGGTATTCTGTTGTCAAAAGCATGGGACGAATTAAGAACCTTCGTACACCGCGAAAATATTCCTACGATCTCTACCATCTTAGGTATTGGCGCCATGGAACACGATGATCCGTTGTACTTCCAGTGGTTGGGTATGCACGGTATGAAGTACTGCAACGAAGCGGTACAGAACGCCGACTTGATCGTTGCCTGGGGTATTCGTTTTGACGACCGTATTACAGGTAAGCTTGCAGACTTTGCTCCGAAAGCAAAAGTGATCCATGTTGATATTGACAGAAGCGAATCAAGTAAGAATGTTCCGACACAAGTATTCATCAACGGTGATCTGAAAACGGTTATTGACCGCATGCCGGACACACGTACCGAAAACAACATTCGTGATAGAGCTGCATGGGTAGCGAAGCTGAACGAATGGCGCGAAGAATATCCATTGCAGGAAGCTGATTACAGCAAGTTCACACAAGTATCAGCCATTCAATTGCTGGATGAAATGCTTGATCGTTCTGCGGTTGTATCAACAGATGTTGGTCAGCACCAGATGTGGGCGGCACAATACTGCCAGCGTTTGAAACCAAATCATTTCTTAACATCAGGCGGACTTGGCTCTATGGGCTTTGGTTTACCTGCTGCGATGGGTGCACAGGCAGCGTTGCCATTCAACGATGTATGGTGTATCACAGGTGATGGCTCGTTCCAGATGAACATGCAGGAAATGGTAACTTGCGTACAGGAAAAATGGCCGGTGAAGATCTTGATCCTTGACAACAACTATCTTGGGATGGTACGTCAGTGGCAGGAGCAGTTCTACTCAAAAAATTACAGCGGTGTTAACTTGTTGAATCCAGACTTTGTAATGCTTGCAAAAGCATGCGGTATGGAAGCAAGCTATGTTGATACAACAGAAGATCTGAAGAAAGCAATACAGGTTGCACACGATCATAAAGGACCGTATCTGATCCATGCATTTGTAATGAAAGAAGAAAACGTATTGCCAATGGTTGCACCAGGCACGTCGTTATCTGAAACGATCTACTACCCTGCAAAAGCACAGACAGAAAAAGTTACGAAGTAATCGATTCGTAAAAGATAAAAAGAGAAGGCAGCTCGAGAGAGCTGCCTTTTTGTTTTGTGATACCTGGAGATCAAGATCAGTGTAAATTAAAAATACACTTTCACGTTTCCATTCTATTACACCATTACGCACATCTTTTACATCATCTCCATACAAAAAATTTATTTTTTAAAAAG
>JAGKWN010000147.1 GCA_021151805.1 Cytophagaceae bacterium
CCTTTTATATCCGTTACAATTGCTGCCCGATTCCATTTGGTTAATTTCTTAATTCCCATCAACGCATCCTTAAACCAGGCTCCTAATGTGAAATTATCAAGAGATGTATCTACTACTAACAGATAATTTAATTTGTCTGTAGCAGACACCAGCTCCTTCACTTTTGGAATCACCGTGTCATCAAAATCTTTTTCTGTAACTTCATTGGTAGCTTTAAAGCCAACCATGTTGGAAGGTAAATCTTTAATTTCTGTTATCATAGCTGTATTGTTTTATGGTTAAATTGAATGTTTACTATTATTTCTTAGGTTCTGTTCCTCTAAAAAGATCTTTCCCTTCATGTTTTTTTAATTGTACCGGCCTGTTTTCACGAGCCGATAAATAAAGGGCCTCAATGATCTTCATATCCTGCAATCCCTCTTCTCCTGGTGTAAAAGGTTTTTTATCCGAACGCACGCAATCAGACATGTGATCCATCTCCAGTGCAAATTGATTCTTCGGCGTACGTTTCGGTGTTTCATATATTTCTAACTCATCCTGTGCAAAGGAACGATACATCTGCAGACCACCATATGCAAAGGCCGGATCCATGCCAAAGAAAGCGCGTTCTGCATATACCCTGTAATTGCGCGACTGGTGATGGCTATAACTCGTTCCGCACATGGCCCGAAGTCCGCTTGGAAACGTAAGTTGGAAATCCACAACATCTTCTACTTCTTTAAACCGCGGATCATTGGTGTCGGTACTGATCTGCGCATATACTTCAACCGGTTCTTCACCGATGAGGAAGCGGACTGTATTCAGACAATAAATACCAACATCAGGCAAACTCCCGCCCCCGGCAAGCTGTTTATTTAAACGCCATTGTGAAGGGTCTCCAATGTTTTGTCCGTTAACAGCAACGATGTTTTTCACTTTACCATATTTTTCTTCCCGAATCATTTTTTTGATCTCGGTATTATTAGGTTCGTATTGAATCCTGTAAGCAATCATCAGTTTGCGTTTTGCATCTTCGCATGCTTTGATCATCTGTTCACATTCTGCAACGGAATTGGCCATAGGTTTTTCACATAAAACATGTTTGCCCGCTTTGGCACTACGGATCGTAAACTCTGCATGCATGCTGTTTGGTAAAATGATATACACAACATCCACATCCGGATTATTTTTAATGGAATCAAAATTCTGGTAATCGTAAATGCTTTTTTCAGGAACCCCGTATTGTTTCGCTACAGTAAGAGCCTTAGTCCTATCTCCACTCACAAGAGCGGTAACCTTTGATTTTTCACAGGCTCCGAATGCGGGTAGTACTTCTTCAAGCGCCAAATGTCCTAATCCAACAATGGCATAACCGATTCGTTTTTCCATAGGCTCTGGATTTGGTAATGGCCCTTTCTTTTGCTCTGTCTGTGCTTCCAGCGGTGGTAAAGAAACTTTACCGACTGGATCCGGTGCTGAAGTATTTTGCGGAGCAAGTAACTCAGAAGCATTTGTTTCATAACTTGCCATGCTTGCTAATAGCGCGGCCGACAAAAGTGTTTGGGTAGAACGGAAAAGAAAATGTCGACGTTCGACAGGTAATTCCAGTGTGTCTAAAATTGAATGTAACATAGATGATTTTTTAGGGTGTCAAATAAAAACGCATAAACAGATATGCTAAGGTTTCAAAATAACCTTCACACAATCTTCCTGTTTATTTTTAAAGATATCATAAGCATAGGCAGCATCCGACAATGGTAAAACATGTGTAACGATATCGTTCAGGACAACTTTTTCATTTTCTACCAGCGAGAATAAATGATCAATATATTTCTGCACTGGCGCTTGTCCCAGTCTTACAGTAAGACCTTTATCAAACATGGTATGTAAAGGGAAATTATCATAAGGTGATCCGTAAACGCCAACGACAGTAACCGTTCCGCCTCTTCTTACAGCTTTAAAGCAAGTCTCCAGCACTTTATCTGTTCCTTTTTCAAAATGAACAACAGCTTTTACTTTATCGAAAAATGTACGTTCAGCTTCAACACCTACTGCATCTACACATACATCTGCTCCACGGCCGTTTGTCATATCACGGATTGCCTGCACCACATCAACTTCATGGGGATTCAGGGTTTCTACATTATTAACCTGCTTTGCTTTTATCAACCGGTAATGAAGCGGATCAATTGCGATAACTCTACCTGCCCCTTTAAGCCATGCAGCTTTCTGTGCCATAAGTCCTACCGGACCTGAACCGAAAATGGCAACTGTCTCTCCGCCTTTCAATTGCGCCCAGTCTATCGCCGACCAACCTGTCGGGAAAATATCTGTAAGAAACAATACCTGTTCATCGCTTAAAGAATCGGGTACGAGTCTTGGAGAATAATCCGCATAAGGAACACGAACATATTGCGCTTGTCCGCCGGAATATCCTCCATATAAATCTGTATATCCAAACAATGCGCCACCCTTGCCCTTCAGGACGCCCCCTTCCGGTCCGTAATGATCGGGATTACTGTGTTCGCAGTGCGGCTGCATGTCATGGTTACAGAAATAACAACTTCCGCACGCAATTGGGAACGGTACAACAATACGATCACCGGCTTTGAGGTGTGTAACTGCACTACCGACTTCCTCTACAACGCCCATGAATTCATGACCCATGATCAGAGGTTTCGGTTGAGGAAAAAAACCATCGTAAATATGCAGATCGGATCCGCAAATGGCTGTCGAGGTAACTTTAAGAATGATATCATCATTCTTTTCGATCTTCGGATCATCTACGTTATCAACGGTTATATGTCCGGGCCTGTGAAATACTGCTGCTTTCATAATAATAAAAGTTATAGTGATTGAAAGATGAATTTATTTATTAGCTGTTTGACTTATTTCATTGCTGTCTCTTTAAGCTTATCCAGGATACGCTGCTGAACAGCATTCTTCACTTCATAATAAGAAAGTGCCTCCACCCAAAGTTCTGTAATGATCACGTAGCCATCAATATCTAATGATGCTACACCGATTTTGGGTTTCGGATCAGGCAAAATATCCTGCGATTCCTCTACGGAATTTGTAATTACTTCTCGAATTTTATTTGCATCAGATGTATAAGGAAATTTCATCTGCAGGTCTAGCCTGCGTTTCCCCTGCTGGCTCATATTTACAATGATCTCGTTTGAAAGTTTACTATTTGGAATGATTACAGTTTTATTATCGAATGTAGTAATCACAGTAAAAAATATCTGGATCGATTCTACGATTCCATCCTGTCCTTGCGCAACAATATTATCGCCTTTCTTAAAAGGCTTTAACATTAAAATCAACACGCCACCAGCAAAATTCTGCAAGGTACCTGATAACGCTAAACCAATAGCAACACCAAGAGAAGCTATGCCAGCGGCAAAAAGTGTCATCTTTATTCCCAGTATTTGCATGGTAAATAAAATCAGCAGAATCTTCAGGGTAATGATAACAAGGCTTTGAATAAACGGGGCTAACGAAGAATTTATATTTCGCCTTTTCAATGAATTGCTTAACCACCTTTTAATGGTTTTAATGAGCCACAATCCGATTAATAAAAAAATTACTGCAAAGATAACGCGTGGGCCATTAGTGATTATCCAATCAACACCCTTCTCATAAAGTTCTTCAGGCTGAATATATGTTTTCATAAAATATTTATTTCCTTTTAAATAAAATTTACGAAAACACTTTTAGTAACAATAATGCAAATGGGAAATATGTAACAAATAGTTTTTATTCTGACATCACCAGATTTCATGAAACAAAAAATTACAAGAGATATGTTTTTTTATATAAGCAGAGCATCACTGCTTTCAATTAATTTAAAGAATAGACATGTTTTAAATGCTTAATAAATTTTATGGCAATAAAATCAAGAATTCACATCGGCACTTCAGGCTGGCATTATAAACATTGGAAGGGAACATTTTATCCGGAAGATATAAAAGAAAAAGATCAGCTGGTAAAATACATAGAAACATTCCACACCGTTGAATTAAACAACTCTTTTTACCATCTTCCTTTGCGTAGTACTTTTATACAATGGAAAAAATCTGTACCGGACAACTTTATATTCGCGGTAAAAGGTAGCCGCTATATAACACATATGAAAAAGCTGAAGGAAAGCACTGAAGCCTTACAGACACTTCTCCATAATGCTTCAGGATTAAAAGAAAAGCTCGGCCCTATACTTTTTCAATTACCTCCTGGCTGGAAAATAAACACACAACGTTTGGAGGATTTTCTAAAACAACTTCCCAAACAATACCGGTTTGCATTTGAATTCCGAAATAAAACCTGGTATACAGAAGAAGTGTATGTACTATTAAGAAGATATAATTGTGCTTTCTGCATTTATGAACTCGATAGACATACTTCGCCATTGGAAGTAACAACAGACTTTGTATATGTCCGTTTACATGGACCTCAAGGAAAATATCAGGGCAGTTATAGTAAAAGACAATTAAACAGCTGGGCAAAACAATGCATTAACTGGAAGCAGGATCATAAAGATGTTTTTATTTATTTTGATAATGATCAGGCAGGTTATGCAGCTTTTAATGCGCAAACACTTCTAGAGCTGATAAAAAAAATACATTGAGCATGCGATACATTTCCATAATTATAAATTTCATAGCTATACTGTCAGGTGCATTTTCTGCACATGCTGAAAATACTCAAGACTCATTATGGCATAAGACAGCTGTAATTTATAACCTGGATGTCGAGGTATTTAAAGATTCAGACAATGATGGCACAGGCGATTTCAACGGGCTCATCTCAAAACTTGGCTACCTCGATAGTATGGGAATCACGGCTATTTGGCTCTCACCTTTCCAGCCAACACCAAATAAAGACGATGGATACGATATTTCAGATTATTATGCTGTAGATGCACGTTTGGGCACCATGGAAAGCTTTATGCATTTCATGCGGGCAGCAGAAGCTTATCATATCAGAGTAATTATGGATCTTGTTGTCAATCATACTTCCAACATGCATCCATGGTTTCAGGCTGCCCGCCGCAGCAAAGATTCGCCATATCGTAACTGGTATGTATGGTCTGATGAAAAGCCTAAAAATATACATACCGGAATGGTTTTTCCAGGTGTCCAAAAAAGCATATGGGATTATGATTCGCTGGCGGGAGCCTACTACTATCATAGGTTTTACGAATTCCAACCCGACCTGAATATGCAGAATGAAGATGTTCAGGCAGAGGTAAAAAAAATAATTTCATTCTGGTTACAGAAAGGGATCAGTGGTTTCCGACTGGATGGTGTGCCTTTTGTTATTGAAGTTCCAAACACTAAGAATGACCGTTTTGAGCGCCAGCTTAATCTGCTGAATGATATATGTGCTTATATAAAATCACAGCGATCTGATGCAATCGTAATCGGTGAAGCAAACGTCCCTCCCAAAGAAAATATACAATACTTTGGCGAACGCGGAGAAGCCATGGATATGATTTTCAATTTCTATGTGAACCAGCGCATCTTTTATACCCTGGCTACAGGCAAGACAAAATCCTTGCAACAAGCGATCGAAGCTACAACTGCAAATAACCCACCGAATGCTCAATGGGTTGAATTTCTCCGGAACCACGATGAAGTGGATCTAGGAAGATTGAGTAAAAGAAAAAGAGAAAAGGTATATGAGGCTATGGGCCCCGACTCAGGCATGCAGTTATATGACCGCGGTATCCGGAGAAGACTTGCACCCATGCTTAATAACGAACGGAAACGCTTAGAACTTGCCTATAGTCTCATGTTGTCTTTACCCGGTACGCCTGTACTGCGTTACGGAGACGAAATCGGTATGGGTGATGATCTTTCATTACCGGAACGCATGTCAGTGCGTACACCTATGCAATGGTCTTCCGAACCCAACGGCGGATTTTCGACAGCGGATTCCTGCGTAAGACCCGTGATATCTGATCCTTCATACGGATTCCAAACAATACAGGTAGCGAACCAGCTTCATGATACAACTTCATTACTTTATTGGACAAAGAAAATGATTGCATTCAGAAAAACATGTATAGGAATCAGCATGGCAAGGTGTAAGATAATCCCATCAGGATCATCCTATGTACTTGTAATGCTTTATGAATGGAACGGCTCTGAAACATTGGTCATTCATAACTTCAGTAATAAACAGCAAAAAATCAAACTTAAAAATACCGGTACATGGCAGCAGTACATAGGCACTGCCGCTTCAATACACTGCAGAAACTCTAAATCTTATGTTGATGTTCCGGGCTTTGGATATGCATGGTATAAGAGGAAATAAGCATTATACTTATTTCCTCTTATTAATTATTATACTTTCTGTTTTATTGATTCCTGTTCAACTAATTCAACACACGTGAGCCCTTTGATTGCGGGAGCAGTGAGCACCTCACCCGTATGAGAAAAACGCGATCCATGACACGGGCAATCCCAGGACTTCTCTGATTGATTCCATTCTACAGAACATCCCATATGTGGACAGTCAGGATGTACGGCAAACAACCTGCCGTCATTGTTTTTATATACACCTATATTTTTTCCTTCATACTTACCTACCTTCCCTTCATTATGCGAAAGTTCAGACATGCCTTGAATTTTCTCAACGGAAATCTTCTGACTGATCAAGGTACTGATTACATCAGCAGTTTCTTTTACTGCGTTTGTAAATCCTGCGACCGGTTTAAATCTTGCAGGAGAAAATAAGGCTGCATACGGACTGTCTCCTTTACAGATTAAATCAGACAGAATACAGGATGCTACCGTACCTAATATCATTCCATTGCCGCCAAAGCCTGTGGCAACCCAGACGTTAGAAGGGTTACCCGGCAAATGACCGATGTACGGTAATCCATCAACGGATTCATAATATTGAGAAGACCATTTATAAGCAACTTCATTAATATCGTAATGCTTTCTTAAATAGCTCTCAAGTTTTGCAAAACGATATTCTGTATTTTCTTCATGCCCGGTCTTATGGTCTTCACCACCAAAAATCAGATATTTAACACCATCTACCTCCTGCGTTCTGTAATAATGATATGGTTCATCCAGATCATATACCAGTGCATCCGGATAGTTTTCATCATTTAATGTAACAGCTATTGCATAACTGCGGTAAGGAGCGCAGCGTGTATGCAAAATATTAATGCCCGGTGGTATATGCGTTGCATAAACAACGTGGGCGGTTTTTATCTTCCCTTTCGTAGTATGAACAACAGTTTCACCATTTTCGTGTGTAACTTGCGTAGCCCTGCAATTCTGAACGACACAGCCGCCCATCCGATCAAAGGCTCCTGCAATTCCATATAGATACTTAGTACTGTGCATTTGTGCCTGGTCGGCAGCCTTGGCGGCTTTCCTGAATGAAAGAGGTACGGGAATATCACTGCTTTCCTTTATATGCAATCCAGCTTCGTTAGTAGCTTCAATAATTTTATCCAGCTCTTTTTCCTGCTTTTCATCATGTGCAAAAAGATACGCTGCTTTACGGTCGAAACCACATTCAATTTCATATCCAAGAATATTTTTTTCAATTAATGCGAGTGCTTTGTGAGTGACTTCATATACCTGTGTAGCTGCTTCTGCACTGAAGTCCTTTTTGATCTGATAATACGGTGTGTCAAGCAAGGTATTTAAATGAGAAGTAGTACCGCCTGTAGTACCAAAACCTATGTTTTGTGCCTCCAATACGACACATTTTTTTCCCTCACGTTGCAATTTCAACGCTGTACTTAAACCGGTTATACCTCCGCCAACTATTACAACATCTGCTTCTGCAGGAAGATTCTTTGATATATAGTCTGGCATGTCCTGCCACAAACTGATGCAATTTCCGTCACGATTCATAATTCATTCATTTAAATCATTTAAACATAAATTTTATTTTTTATAAACTTCACTTACATTATTATCCTGCCATATTTTTTCAAGATCCGTTACATCTTCTCCTGTGCACGGCTGTACGCTCATAATCATGTATCCATTATTAATCCCTTCTTCAAATGCTTTTGCCTCTACATCCGGAATGCCTAGCAAACTACTTATAACACCGGAAGAAAATTCACCTTCACCTGCTCCGGATAATCCTGCAGACAAGGGGCCGGCAACCAAAAGCTTAGATTCTGTAATGACAATCCCATCCTTTATTGCATCGGAAACATTCACTCCTGCATTTATAGCGGCTGACATACCTCTTTGTTTACTTGGTTCGTCTCCTTTCGTTTTAACATCAGCAAAATACTTCGAGCGTGATTCTTCTGACATAATAATATTGATGGAATTCTTTCCATAACCTTTTTTATATAATGCATTATAAGCGCCTTCTATATTCTCGCGGCTTTTAAAAAGACCTGTATATATGAGTTGCTTTTGTTTCGTCTCCATAATCCATTCATTTACTGCATTAAATTTATATGCTTGCGTTAATGCTTGTATTACAACTTGTATACCAATAC
>JAGKWN010000022.1 GCA_021151805.1 Cytophagaceae bacterium
GTATAAACTAGTTGTCCTTTTTGTAATTTTTAATTTTTCCTTCCGGGCTTTTTCCCAGACCGATTATTTCAAGCTTGGGAAAGAGTACTATAATAATGGGGATTATGAAAAAGCTGCCGCCACCTATTCGGAAGTTATTAAAAAAGAGGAAAACCTGCCGAAAGTATATGATATATACCTGGCAACTTTATACCAGCTGAAAAATTATACAGAAGCCGAAAAGATCATTAAAAAAATGATCAGAATGACAGCTCCTGAAAATTACACCTATCGTATCGATTATTGTTTGTTTTATAAACAACAAGGATTAACCGATAAAGCAGAAAAGGAGTTTTCATCTTTTGTTTCAGAAATACAGAAGAATTCCACCGCTGTTGATATATCAGGTGCATATCTTATAAAAATCGGCGCGAATGTTTGGGCGAAACAATTATACCTGCAGGCCAGAAAAAATTTCGACCGCTACGCGTATTGTTTTCAGCTGGCAACAGTTTACAACCGGCTTGGCCAGACTGAGAATATGTTTGACGAGCTGCTGAATTACCTGAGTGTGAATCCAGGCTCCCTGGAAGAAATTCAAAACACGTTTCAGAATGAATTGGAAACAGACGAGCAGTTCGCGCTTTTTGAAACAAAAGTTTATGAGCGCATCAGCAAAGATCCGGATCAGATTATTTACAACCAGCTTTTACTTTGGTTAAATCTGCAGCGCAAAAATTTCGGAAAAGCTTTCACTCAGGCCAAGGCCATTGACAAAAGAAACCGCCAGGCAGGAACCACGATTCTTGAAGTTGGAAACATTGCACTGGAAAATAAAGATTACGAAGCCGCCGCAACCTGTTATCAATATGTGGCCGATAATTATAAAGAGAGTTTTAATTACAGCATTGCTCGGAGACTTTTAATTCAGACCCGTGAAGAGCAGATCAAAAATACCTTCCCGGTGGATAAGCAAAAAATTTCGGGATTGATTAACGATTACAATCAATTGCTGAAAGAAAACGGTCGTACAGCGTATACTCTGGAAAGTTTACGGAACATGGCTTTGCTGAATGCATTTTATCTGGACAAACGCGACACGGCATTGATCATTTTAAAATCGCTTATCGACAATCCGTATACAGAAAACCGCTTACGCGGTAAAGCTAAAATCGACATGGGGGATATTTATCTTCTCAACGGCGAGCCGTGGGAATCCACATTGTTGTATAGCCAGGTGGAAAAGGATTTTAAAGAAGATCCGCTGGGCCACGAAGCAAAATTGAGAAACGCGAAACTGTATTATTATAAAGGTGAATTTGCATTGGCGCAGGAGCAGCTGGATGTATTGAAACTGGCGACCACGCGCGAGATCTCGAACGACGCCATACAGATGAGTGTGTTTATCACAGAAAATTCCGGACTCGATTCAACCACCGATGCCTTGAAAGATTACAGCGCCATTGAGTTGTTGATTTTCCAGCGTAATTATGCAGACGCGCTCACCGCTTGTGCCGATTTACTGAAACATTATCCGCACCACGATTTAACAGATGATGTATACTGGCTTGAAGCAACAATCTTACGGAAGACCGGTAAACCGAACGAAGCACTGGAGGCGCTGCAAAAAATTTCGACCGGCTACGCCGAAGATCTTTTGGGCGATGATGCCTTGTTTACAGAAGCACAGATCTATGAGTTCGATTTGAAAAATCAGGAAAAGGCCATGCAGCTCTACCAGGATTTTCTGGTGAAATATTCCAACAGTGTATATGTAGTGGAAGCGCGGAAACGCTACCGGATTTTAAGAGGAGATAAAATTTAAACAGCCCACGGTTTTAACCGTGGGGCTGTGACCTCCCGATCTTAAAATTGTAAAATCGTGTGCCCCGCGATATCCACAAATTTTGTCAACAAATGTTTGTATTCGGAAAAGCATGTAAAATCTTTTCGATGCAAAATTTTATAAAATCATCACTCTATGTTTTTTTATAAAGAGTATACTTTTACATCAGCATACGCAAAAGAAGAGCTTCTTCAACGGGTAAAGCAGATGAGAAAATCTTCTGATAAAAGAATATGGCAGTTTGATGGAACGGTGCATAAAGATACATTTACGATCTCGCCCATTTTTTTTGCAGGTTATGAATACAGATTTCGGCCGGAACTGTACGGCAGTATTGTTACAGGATCAACAAGAGAGAGTAAATTATTTTTGCAATTGAGAATTTCCAGTGCATTTAAAATTCTTTTATATGTGATGCTGATATTAAATGCTCTTATCTGGCTTTACATAGTTTATGATCGGAAAAATATTCCAGTAGAATTTTTTGACTGGAGGGTTTTGTATCCAATGGGCGGGCTTATTTTCCTTATCATGTTATTGGTTGATTTTTATCAGAACGGAAATAGGGCGGTTAACATATTAATTGATAAATTGAAATTACAAAACGTGTAAATCGTGCGCCCCGCGATATCCACAATTTTTGTCAACAAATGTGAAAAAGTAGAAATAATTTAAAAGGGATAAATTTCAATTAAGTGAAGACTAAATACAGAATAATTATTACGTTGTTGATTTGGTAAAAGGAAAATTAGGATAAAACAGATTTTCATTAAAAAAATAATTGTCCGAAATGAAATCCATTCCGATAAGAAAAATTCATAGCTCTGAAACTGAACCGGACTTATCAGGTAATTTTTATATACGCAATCTCAAAGACCAGCTTGCAGAAAAGGATATGGTGCAGGAGCTGCATCGGCATGATTCTTTTTTTATTTTGTTTCTTGAAAAAGCTGCAGGTGAACATGAAATAGATTTTACCCCGTATAAAGTTGCTGATCAGTCTGTCTTCTTCATGCGTCCGGGCCAGGTACATCAACTGCTGTTGAAAAAAGGAAGCAGCGGATATATGGTAAAATTTATGAAAGGATTTTATCATCCGAATTCCATAGAATCAAATGAATTGCTACGCACATTGACAAATAAAAATTTTTGCAAGCCCGATCGGAAAAGTTTTAACAAATTGAAAGATAGTCTGGTTTACATCGCACAGGAATATGCAGACAAACAGGAAGGATACCAGGAAATCATTAAAGCAAACCTGAGTATTTTTTTTATTGAACTTTTCAGACAAAGAAAAAAAAAACAGATTGCAGCAATAAATACCAATCTCTATGCACAAGAGCAGCTGGATGTTTTTACAGAACTTTTAGAAATGAATATTTCAACGCACAAGCAAGCATCCGAATATGCTGAAATGTTGAACGTTTCTTCGTATCAACTGAACTCCATAACTAAAACCCTGCTGGGCAAAACAGCATCAGAAATGATTAATGAACAGATCATTTTAGAAGCTAAAAGATATCTGTTAACAACAGCCAATCAGGTGAATCAGATCGCATACCATCTGGGCTACGAAGATGCTTCTTATTTTATCCGGTTTTTTAAAAAACATACCGGTCATTCACCAGTTGCTTTCAGACAGAATTTCAAATAAGTACCATTCAATTTCATTTTTGTCCTATCCTGTAAAACTCTGCAGCCGCTACTTTTGTGTATAAACAAACGGATATCAAAAATGAAAACAAAAATGAAATTACTCGCATCCTTAAAAATCTGGTTGGTCATTTATCCATCCATCACGCTGTTTCTTTTTTTATTTGGCGAAGGCTTATCCATATTTCCTTTGTACCAACGAACGCTTATACTTACGATTGTGTTAGTACCCTGGGTTGTTTTTGTTGGTGTACCGGTTGTAGATAAACTGATCAGTCCGTTCTTTACGAACAATGAAAAAGGTAAATGATTCGCCGCGTCAAAATGAATTCATTTTTATCGGGAGGAATTTTAAAATAATAACAATAATACTATGAAAGCAGAAAAACATTTTGATGTAATCATTGTTGGCGGCAGTTATTCCGGACTGGCCGCAGCAATGGCATTGGGCCGGTCGTTAAGAGAAGTGTTGATAATTGATAGCGCGAAGCCGTGCAACAGACAAACACCTCACTCACATAATTTCCTGACACAGGACGGAAAAACACCGAAAGAAATTTCTACACTTGCAAAAGAACAAGTTCAGAAATACGATACAGTAACCTTTATAAATGGAGTTGCTACAAAAGGAGGTAAATTGGAAAATGGCTTTGAAATCGAAATAGAATCCGGCGAAACGTTTTGGGCAAGAAAAATTATTTTTGCAACAGGCATTAAAGAACAAATGCCGGCAATTTCCGGATATGCAGATTGCTGGGGAATTTCTGTTCTGCATTGTCCATATTGCCATGGCTATGAAGTGCGAAATAAAAAAACCGGAATTTTCGCAAACGGCGATTTTGGATTTGATTTTTCTAAACTGATCTCTAACTGGACACAGGATCTTACACTGTACACCAATGGGAAATCAACGTTAACAGCCGAACAGACGGCAAAGCTTAGCTGCCACTCAATCCAGATTGTGGAAAAGGAAATTGAAAAACTGGAACATGTGAACGGATATATTCAACAGATTATTTTTAAAGACGGAAGTTCAGCTTTATGTGAGGCCTTGTATGGACATAATTCTTTTGAACAGCATTGCGGTATTCCTCAACAGTTAGGATGTGATTTCACCGATGAAGGTTATATCAAAGTTGACCCGTTGCAGAAAACAAGTATCGATGGTGTTTTTGCCTGTGGTGATAATGTTTCCAGAATGCGCACGGTTGCAAATGCTGTGTCTATGGGAGCAACAGCAGGGATGATGCTTAATAAAGAACTTATATTTGAATCGTTTTGATGGAAGTGAATAGAACGATTTATTTCTTAAATTGAATTGAAAAAAATAAAAAACGTGGAAAGAAAGGTAAAATGTACCCAAGGCTAAAACAATTTTTCAGCGATATTCTTCTGGCAATGCCGGCACTTTACTCCTGGCCGTTTATGATTTCGTTATTTTTATTGCTCGTAAATGATTTCATTTTAAAGGCGGCCTTTTCAAACATACTTACCGGCAAGCTCTCAGATTTTTGCGGCTTGTACGCATTCGCTTTTTTCTTTTCAAAAATATTTCCGGAGAATAAAAAATTTGCCGTACACCTGATTACAGCGGTGTTGTTTATTATATGGAAAAGTCCGCTGTCGCAGCCGTTCATCTTTCTTTTTTCAAACTACCTTTTCACCATCGACCGGGTAGTCGATTATACTGATCTCTGGGCGTTGCTTGTTCTGCCGCTCTCTTATTTTACTCATGCGAAACCGTTTGATAGATTCTATAAAACCATTGGTCTTTCACTTATCGCATTGATCGCGTTTACAGCAACGTCCCAGAAAATTCCCGCATATAATTTTTTTGAACCACAATACCTGCTGATAAAAAATACAAAACCTGAAGCCGATTTCAGCTTATCGGGGAAAAATAAAAGTATCACGATAGACTCGTTGATCTTAATCCGGATAACAGAAATAGAACTCAGCCAGTATCCTCAGTTGTATGATGATTTTCAGCAGAAAGTTTTATTGGAACATTTGAATCAATGCGTTTCATATAAAGAAGATTCTGTAACCGGACAAATAAAATATAGAAACATTTCATCGCACGATTTCTACAACAAACCAATTACACTGCAGTATCGGGAAGATTCCTGTTTAGAAAAACTATCCTTTTTAAATGGACGACTCCACGGCACTTATACACGGTACATCAACCAGCAGGCAATTGTTTCCGGATTTTATAAAAATGGAATTCCGGATTCTATATGGACATATTATACGAGTGCGGGTTTAGTAGATCAGCAGGACATTTATGAAAATGGAGAGAAAGTAAAACACATCGAATATTCCGACGGAGAAAGATCATCCAGCAGCTTCATTACAACCAGGCAAAATAAAAAAACAATTGCGATTATTATTTATGGAGTAATGTGTCTGGGCTTATTAATTGCATCGTATTGTTTATGGAAACAATATAAAAAAGCAACCCTCAGCCTACGTATTATTGAACGGATTTTATATCCGATCATGTTATCTTTTATTACTATTATAATATCATTTTTCTTGTCCGCAATAATACCGGGATCAGATTGGTTTCAGATAATGGGAATTCAGGGACTATCCTTATTGCTTGGATGTCCAACATTTTTTATCATTTATCTGGCCATTGATAAACACAGCATCTATACCTTTTTGCTATGGATGTTGATATACATTCTTTTGATTATGCTGGTACACAATTACATTTTTATAAATAATCTGAATGATGTAAGTATGATTGAATAATTTTGAAGCATCGAAAATCATTCGATCTTATTATGAACCATTGTTAAAAAAGAAATAGACGCTTTCATTTTTTGCGTCAAACAACCGACATTTACACACCAGCTAAATTTTTTAATGGTGCGGGGATATAAATCGGCGGTGACAAAACAAATGAATATAATAAATGTGGGAAAATACGATCAATCGTCCGTTGTATGGCAGCGCAGTTATTATGAACACATCATCCGGAATCCACAATCCTATCAAAACATTGCAGATTATATTATGAACAATCCGGCCAAATGGACCGCCGATAAATTTCATACCATATGACATGCAATTATTAATCGGTACATTTACAACGCAAAAATTTCCGCTACGCGACTAACCTTTACCATGCTGCTTACTGCCGAACAACGCGCCATCATATATTCCACCGGAGATATAAAAATCAATGCCGTGGCCGGCTCGGGTAAAACCACAACCATTATTGAATATGCCAAAGCGCGACCGGCGACAAGCAAGATTTTTTACCTGGCGTTTAACAAATCGGTAAAGCTTGAAGCGCAGAAAAAATTTTCAGATCTGGGTCTCCATAATGTAAAAGTTGAAACTGCACATTCGCTCGCGTACCGCGAGATTGTGTTCAGGCATAACTATCGCGTAAAAGCAAATGGTTATAAGACGCATGAAATTGTTGAAATTTTAGGTCTGCAAAATAACGGCGATAAGCATGCCGAATATGTAGCCGCCAACCACATCAATAAATTCATCGCATATTTCTGCAACAGTGATAAACAGAAAGTACAGGACCTGAATTACCGGGAAGTTGTCTTTGACCAGGAAGCAAAAGAGTTTGTTTCCGCAGCTTATGAATACATAGAAAAAAATACACGTCTGTTTCTGGCGAAGATGGATAAAGGCGAGATCGAGATCACGCACGATTTTTATCTCAAGAAATTTCAACTTTCCAATCCGCGTTTGTATTTCGATTACATTTTGTTTGATGAAGGGCAGGACGCATCGCCGGCCATGCTCGATATTTTTTTCAAACAACCCGCTACCAAAGTAATTGTCGGCGATACGCACCAGCAGATCTATGGCTGGCGGTTTGCGGTGAATTCCCTGGAGAAAGCGAATTTCAAAACACATCATCTGTCAACGAGTTTCCGCTTTGGGGCAGACATTGCAAAACTTGCCCTGGATGTATTGAACTGGAAAAATCTTGTAACCGAAGAACAGCAGTTTGCCATCGAAGGCAAAGGCAATACAAATGCGAACAAAGTAAAAGCCATTATTGCCCGCACCAATTTAGGTCTGCTGTTGAAGGCGATTGAGTATGTAGTTGAAAAGAAACAGGTAAAACATATTTATTTCGAAGGCAATATTCATTCTTATACGTATGCAGATGAAGGCACGTCTTTATACGATGTGTTGAATCTGTATAATAAAAAACCGGCGCTGATCCGCGATCCGCTGATTGCGCAGATGAAAAGTATTGATGAACTGGAAGAGTACATCGAAAAAACGGAAGATGTGCAGCTGGGCATGATGATCGAAATTGTAAAAGAGTATGGCAGCGACATTCCCAATATTCTAAACACAATTAAAGAAAAGCATGTGGGGAACAATGAAAAGGAAAAAGCAGAAATGATTTTTTCAACGGTGCACCGCTGCAAGGGAATGGAGTATGATTCGATACAGATTGTAAATGACTTTATCACGCAGGAAAAAGTTGAGAAGCAAACCAAAGGTACCCGCACAGATGAGCAGATCAATATTGCGAGGTTGAATGAAGAAATCAATTTGTTGTATGTGGCGGTAACTCGAACAAAAAATCTCATTCACATTCCTGAAACATTATTGCCGGCTAACGCAACACGGTCGGCACAGATTCAGGTGCTGCGTGTATTGCCGGAAGAAGAGGAGCGGAGAGCTGTTGCAAAATCGAAAACCAAAGTGCCGAAAGAAACCATCGGTTATCCGAAAGAGAAATCCTATTCGGTGGATGAAGCGCGCGATAAAAATAAAGATGCGTACCGCCCGTGGACACATGCGCTGGATCAGGAACTGGCGCGCATGTATTTGCAGGGAATCAGCTTGGGAGATATGGCCAAACATTTTGGCCGCACACGAGGAGCCGTTGGTTCAAGAATTAAAAAACTGGAGCTGGAATATATTTATAGAAATTAACTACAAAAAACACCGATGGCATCGGTTGGTTAAACAAAGCATTTTCAATCCGGGTGGGGGGATCGATTTTCTAAAACTGGCCAGGTTAAGCTGGCAAAAATCACCTCTTGTTGCCAGCGGCCAACAAGCCTGAAGTCTATGATGTTAAGTGTTTTTTGTAATTGATGTGTTACGATAGAGCAGTGAGCTGTTGGTCGTTGAGACAACAGCGGGTTGAGTAGTGCTTAGTTGAGAATTGAAGGCGCCAACATGAGTGAAGAATGAATGTATTTACAGATAAAGATTTTACTTCGAATAAATGAAATATAAAAAACCTAAAGTGCATTATGTTTATAAAACGACTTGTCAATTTTGGATATATGATGACAAGGCTGTAATACAACTGTATGAATCAGTGCTTTTAATGGTATTAGGTCCATTTATGATTGTTACTGGAATTAGCTTTTCTATTTTCAGCATCATGTTTTTTAGTGGATTTTTGATTAAATTCTTTTTGATTTTAACTTTTTTGGGGATAGGATTTACTTTTTGGAATCATGAGATAGAAATATTAGTCAACGATCGAAAAATTATTTCAAAAAGTTATTTTAACAGATTCTGTATTTATACACATACAATTACGTGGAATGAAAACAGCAAGTTAAAATTTATTATTAGGGAGAACTCTTATAATCATATTTCAGGTATAACTTTAATTCTTCGTGATTCAGAAGAAAAAAAGAATACTAGCATAATTGAATTCAGCAATGAAAAATTCTTTTTTATTTTTCATAAAAAATTCAATAACAATTTCCCCAGCTTTAAAATAGATGAATGGTTTATCTAATCTATACTTATATAGAAAAACAGATGCCATCGCTTAGCGATGGCATCTGTTCAATAAAGGCTGCATCGGAAATTTAATACGGCTGGTTTATTTTTTCTATGTCCGTAATTTCATCATTGAAATCATTTTCAATAAAGCTAATTGGTGGATTCGGAAACTGAATAATTTCTTTCATTGTCAAGCCCCAGGGTTTCCAGTAGTTTGCCAATACCTGTCCGTACATATTATCGTCCCAATAATCAAACAGCGGACTGCCATCTTTTGTAACCAACGGATTTGATTCTACCAAAACTTTTGAATCGGTTAACGAAACATTATATGTGGCATAGCTCGTCAATAAATAATTTGCATAAATAAATCTTCCGCATAATTCTTCAAACTGAATTGGGTGCAAAGTTTGAGAACCGATTCTGTTTGTAAGCTCATCAAATTTTTTACCCACTTCGCCATTATCCTGCAGGCAGGCAACAATGCCAAAGTCATTCATCGATAAAGAGAAATTCAGATTGTTGGTTTCGTCTCGGTAATTAAAAAGATCGTTCGAATATTTTACTTTGAATATCCGGATGCTCCATGGCTTTAAGCCTTTAAACTCCATAGGCACAACCAATGATTGCAGCATCCAGTGCAGTTTCTGAAAACGGGCTTTCAAAAAAGTTGATAGCCTTAACGGTTCTCCAAGGCGGGCCAGTTTTTGCTGCGAGATCCGCAGGTCTTCAAAGAGCACACCAATCATAAGTTTCGCCATCCACTGAAACAAACGCTCTTCAGGAATTTTTGCCACTTCCTCATAACCTGCAATGAACGCCTTTTCAATTTCGGCATCAAGCTTTGCAATTTGTTCAATAACATTTACAGCATAAGGTACCTTCAGATTTTTGTACTGAACACTGGCACCTTCGTCTAACATTTTGAATGTTTTATCGCTCAGGTTATACCGGTTCAAAACCCATTCCGGAAAAACAGAAACCGGTTCATTATTAGCCGGCAATGTTTGTCCGGTTAAAAAACAGGTCTGCATATCGAAATGCATTTCTTCGAAAGGATTGTATAGTTGAATGGCCATGATTCAAAATTAATACTATAAAAAGGGAATTCCTATGTGTGTTCAACTCGTGAATACTAATAAAGCAAACATTCATTGTCGCGGACCGCTACGCGGTTATAATTCCACCCGGTCCACAAGCAGAGCAAAACGCTAAGCCGGATGATAATAAAATCATTTTTTTAATGTATTCTTATAATTGAAAACGAGATCATTATAAATGAGACCTAAAAACTTTTTATCATTCATCCTGCTTGCGTTCAGCATCACCCAATATGCACAGGCAGACAACAATCCGGTGAAGCTGGTTAAGTGGACTTCCACACCCTGTGATGGTACATATGATCCGTATAGCTTAAAAAACAGGATCACATATAAAGAAACCATTGGCGGCAGTACATTTATTACCGTTAATTTTTCAGATAATTGCTGCGCAGCTTTTAAGCCCGTTATTCAATTTGCAGAAAATAAACTGGCACTGCTACCCTATGAAAAATACTTTGGGCAAAGGTGTTCATGTAATTGCTGTTTTTCCATTGAGTATGAAATTGCCGGCTTAGAAGGTAAACAATACGATGTTTATTTTGAAGAAGAAAAAGTTGTGCTCTCAGCCGACTATTACGAAACGGTTGAACCTTCCTTCCAACTCTATAACGGACAACAAATAAATAGACGCACAAAATATGGATTTAAAGAAGGGCTATGGATGACCTTTTATGAAGATGGAAAACTAAAAAGCATTAGCCAGTATCCCGATACAGTTGAATATTATTTTGCGCGTGAGCTATGGGTAAAAAGATATTACCCTTCAGGCAGCGTTTCTTATTACGACCGAAACGACACCACGCAATCCTGGTTTGAAGATGGGGAAATTAAATCTGAACGAATCAAGTACAACGTTGGCGACACAGTCTTTAATAAAAGCTTTCGTAAATATGACAATCGCGTATTGGAAAAGAAGGACTTTGACAAATTCTATCCTGCAGTTTTTAAAAGTGATTTGAATCCGGAATATCAAAGCGAAGGCTATAGAACTGAAACTATATATGAAGAAGAATATTTCGAAAATGGCAAGCCAAAATATTTATATGGAAAAGACACCAGTTATGCCTGGTATGAAAACGGACAATTAAAATATAAAAGTTATGAAGATGGTAAGCTCGAATACGACGAGGCCGGAACAATAACAGAAAAGTCCTTTGACTGGTATGAAAAAGCACCGGATGATTGGGATGATTTAGGAAATTTTATTCACGTGTATTTTTATAAAAACGGAACCATAAAAGAAATTGCATTCGCCCGTGATGAAATGGGGGATCATGACCAATCTATGGGCAGAAGTTGGTATCACTGGAAATGGGACACAACAGGGAAGCTAACCGAGCAGCCTAAAAAATGGAAAGGGACCTATCCATGGAAAAGATATCCTGAAATAAAGGCTCCGTCACTGAAGTAATTTCTAGCAGGAAGTTTTATTTAATCAGAACGATGTAAATTGCATGCTGTATAATACCAGAAAAATTTAACAGAAAATCAGTACATGAAAATTGTCCGTGAATTCCTTTTTGAATGTATTCTTATTTTACTTTTACTGTTTACCATTCAGCAATTCATTGGCTTTCCGGAGAGAGCCATTTTTTCAGATGGCGAAGGGTATTACGAGTATCTTCCGGCAACGTTTATTCATAAGGATATAAACAGAAGAAATAAACCGGCAACAGAATATCCGCATATTTATGAGCGCATCAATAATTACGGCAATTATATTGATTACAAAGAATATAAAGTAAATAAATACCAGATCGGAACGGCGGTACTGCAAGCACCCTTTTTTCTGTATGCATATTGTAATGCTTCATTAACCGACACTTTCGAAGACGGGTATCAACGGCCTTTTCAAACAAGCATGCTGGTCTCCGCATTTTTTTATTTATTGCTGGGGTTGTATTTCTTTAAAAAGTTTTTGGAACTATATGAAATAAAAAAGCCCCTGATATTTCTTTCTCAATTTTTATTAGTCTTTTCAACAAGCATTATTCACTATGTAAATACCGAAGCTACGTTCAGTCATGTATATTCGTTTTTTGCCATTACCGCATTTTTGTATGTTGTAAAATTGTATTACACAAAAAAACAAACACGCGATTTTTTATTGGCTGCAGCAGTCTTTGGTTTGGTTTTGCTGATCCGGCAGGTAAACGGACTCCTGATTTTTGCACTGCCTTTTCTGGCAGGCAGCTGGGAAAATTTTAAAAGCACCGCACAGGATTTGCTTCGGAAGCCAGTAATACTGCTGTATGCAGCGGCACTCATTTCCATCGTTTTTTCTATTCAATGTTATTATTGGTATATGCAGACAGGTAAAATTTTCATTTACTCGTATGTGGAAGAATCATTTAATTTTTTGACACCCCGCTTTATAAAAATTCTTTTTAGCTATAGAAAAGGATTATTTGTATACACTCCCGTTCTGCTCATTTGTCTGGCCGGGGTCTTTTACTTTTTAAAAGAAAAAAAATACTATCTGTTTTTTACATGGTTTTTCTTTTTTACAATCATAACGTTCGTTTTTTCTTCCTGGTGGTCGTGGATGTACGGCTGCAGCTATGGCATGCGTGTATACATCGAATTTTATCCGCTCTTTTTTTTACCGTTTGTACTACTGTTGCAGAAGGTTTCGATGCCGGTAAA
Organism: Cytophagaceae bacterium; assembly: GCA_021151805.1. Classification (GTDB taxonomy): domain Bacteria; phylum Bacteroidota; class Bacteroidia; order Cytophagales; family Cytophagaceae; genus Cytophaga. The sequence continues at coordinate 12,973 of JAGKWN010000022.1, forward strand.
AATTACCTTGATCGCCTTTGCGTTGATAACTGTGCCGATAAATATTATTCAAACATACCAGTATAAGAATTACATTCTGCACTGGATTGATATGAACAAGGACGACTACTGGAAAATATTTTTGAAAACAGACAAACGTTACGAAGGAATTCTTTTTCAAAATAAAATTGATACCTCTTATGCAATAGTAAAAGAAATAAGAGTTCCAGACCAACAAATACCGGCCTACACCTGGGGAGAATTTTACCGCGTTTCTTCAAGGGAAATTCCGGATTTTCATAAGACCGCCTATATAAAAGTTGTGATCGATAATGAATATCTGGAAGCAGATTCTTCATCGGTCATCCTTACTATCAATGATACGCTGGAGAAAAAGAATTATTACTGGGTACAGAAAAACCTGATTCATTTTGCCAAAGGCAAGTTCAATACGAAACAAACCGGTTATTATAATTTCGAAACGGAAGCAATTGGGATTCCGCGCAAGCCTTTAATGATTGGCCTTGAAATGCGCACAACAGACCAGCCGGCAACATTGAAAAATATCCGGATACTATTTTACAGAAAGAATAAAACAATAAAATCCCAATAGCAATTTTATTGTTTTAAAAATCCATATACGCCAGTCTGAAGCCAAGCGTGTATCATTTTGCAGTCTTTTGACTAGATTTTAATTGACTAACCAGTTAATCCACCGCGGCGAACCCATGCGCTAAGACTGGTGCCAGAAAGGTGCAGAATCATACAGCCTTTGTGCGCTTTATCCATAAATGGTATACTGAAATGGATACAAGAGCAATAAGCCAGTAATAAATTGTAAAGCTTAAAAAGTAAACGGCGAAATACACCATCCAGACTGCCAGATGGTCCAGCTTTTGGATGGTGCTCATGCTGGATGAATATTTTTCAATAAAGATCCAGTCATCGACCAGCAGATATACCCAATAAATTACTGTGAACAGCAGCGCTGCATATTTATAAAATGTAAATGCTTTTTTGAACAATGCTTTCATGGGTTGCGTCATTTAGGTTTCAGAAAAATTTTAATATGTATAATCGGTGCGCAGGATCATAAATTCCGTGCGCCGGTTTTGAGCGTGTTCAGCTTCTGTCTTTGCATGCACAATCACCGGTTTGCTGGCATCATATCCTTTTGAGGTAAGCCTGTTTGTATCTACACCTTTTGAAATTAAATAAGCAGCAATAGTTGCCGCGCGTTTGGCAGTAAGACTTCTTGAATAAGCAGCAGAGCCGCGCTCGTCGGAGTGAGTACCAACTTCAATCTGCAATTGTTTATTTTTATTCAGAAAAACAGCTACGCTATCTAAGAAAGGCAGGCTCTCCGGCAGTATCGAAAATGAATCGTAACCGAAAAGAATATTTTTTCTTAAAACAGCGCCTTTCACAAAAACAGAGTCCTGCAGCGTGAAAAAAGACTGCGCGTGTGAAGAAAAGAAACTGCTTACAACAAATAGTGCTAAATAAATATACTTCATAATCGCTTAAACTCTTTTTATGAAACGCTATATGTTTTAAATATCGAAAAAATAATTCAGTACCAGACAACCCTTTCACAGAATTCCTTGTCTTGTCATAAACCAGTTATATCTCTTAACTTTTATGAAATTCAAAAAAACAATTTTGGCCTTTTACCTGCTTTTGGGTGCAGGTTTTTTGCAGGCGCAGCCAATTATTACGCGTGCTGTTACACAGCCAACCTGCAATGATAACGGTTCGGTAACCATATCGGTAACTGGTGGCCTGGCTCCTTATGTGTACGAATGGAAAACTGGTGGTCCGGGTGGGGTGGTATTCAGCACCAGCGCTTCGCTCAGCAATGTGGCCCCGGGTTTGTATTGGTTAACGGTAACCGATGCAAATAATCAGTTTGAGGTGGATTCTGTATACATCACAAATGGAATCCAGGGATCTATTTCAACGGTTAAGGATGCCGTTTGTCCGCAGGAGAACGGGGAAGTACAGGCATATGTATCGGGTGGAACAGCCCCGTATTCCTATAACTGGTCAAATGGCGCAACTACCCAACGTGTAACCGGTTTGGCCGGCGGCTCGGTTATACAGGCCGAAATCATGGATGCCAACGGTTGTTACGCGTATAGTTTTTCAAACAATACCCCAACAGCTCCGCAGCGTATTTTTGAAACAACAGTCCGCAAAAGCTCAACCATCCTTTCAAATTATACGACCACACCTGAAGAATGTCCGCTGAACAATGGTACCATCAGCGTAACAGCTTCGGGGGGTGTAGCGCCTTATTCTTATGTATGGAATACAAGCCCGGTGAAAAATACGGCATCGCTTACAGGGTTAACGCATGGAAGTTATACCGTAAACATTACAGATGCCATTGGCTGCGAACAAACCACCTATGTATATGTAGACAAAAATGCAGGCGCGTTAAATGCTTATGCATCAAAAACAAATGATTACTGTTCAAAAAAACAAGGCACCGCGAACATTACGATAACCGGAGGCGTTGCTCCTTATACCGTTAGCTGGCCAGACGGCTCTTCGGCACTTACAAGAACAGATCTTGAATATGGATTTTATACGGTACGCATAACCGACCAGAATCTTTGTGTATTCAATCTGCAGATTTTTATTGATGATCTTTCTCCGGTGTATTCACGTGTAACAACTACAGAAACCGGTTGCGACAATGCAAGCGGGGCAGCAAGTGTTCTTGTAAGCGGCGGTACAGCTCCATATACCTATCAGTGGAATACCGGTGCCGCAACGGCAGCCATCAGCGCACTGCCAATGGCTTATTACTCGGTTTTGGTTAAAGATGCCAATGGTTGCAAATCAACAGCGTGGGCTTTTGTAAATATTAAAAACAGCTGCTATGCGCAGGTTTCCGGAAAAGTTTTCCAGGATGACAATGGTAATTGTGTGCAGGACTTCGGTGATTACCCGATCCTGAATCAGTATACAACCATGCGTGCTGCTACAGCTTCCAATTATTTGTTTGATAGCTACAGCTTCACCAATACAACCGGCACGTATGCCATGCGTTATGCATTGCCAGACCAGTATACGGTAAACTACCAGAGTGAGCAGCCGGCGCACACGGCGGTGTGCCCTGCAACCGGCAAGTATGATTTGAATATTACAACCTCGGGCATTAATTATTTGAATAAGGATTTTGCCATGAAACCGGAATCCCTTTTCGAAGATGCATCACTTTTATATGGTTTCTGCAATTTGTGTATACCACCACGCCCGGGCTTTAATTACAGTTATTCCATTCCGTTTAAAAACATCGGTACTGTTTTTTCAGATGGTTATATTGAAGTTATTTACGGAAACCTGGAAACGTTTGTAGCATCTTATCCGGCACCGGATTTTTATGATCCTGCTACAAAAACATTGCGCTTCAATTACGCCAACCTGATGCTGGGCGAGGTACGCAACATCATGCTTACGTATAACCTGCCGCCAACAACGCTGCTGGGCTCAACCTATAACCATAGCGTAACGGCTAATATTGGCGGCACAGATCCTACACCGGAAAATAATCAATACAGTTATCCCTTTGTAGTGGTTGGTTCCTATGATCCCAACGATCTGCGTGTAACACCGGAAGGTTTTATAACAGAAGCGGATAAAGAACTGGTATACTCAATTCGTTTTCAGAATACAGGAACATACCCTGCAGAACTAGTAGTCGTGAAAGATGTGATCGACCAGAATCTTGACATTCATTCCATTACAGATATTTCCGCAAGCCATGCATACAAATTCAGAGTGCTTGAAAACAGAACGGTGGAGTTTGCTTTCGAAAACATTTACCTGAACGATGTGAAACGTGATGAGCCGGGCAGCCATGGCTATGTGAATTTTAAAATCCGCAAAAAATCAAACCTGGAAATAGGTACAGAGATTAAGAACACGGCAAAGATCTATTTTGATTATAACGATCCCATCATTACAAATACAACGGTAAATACCATGGGCATCGCAACTGGTATTACAGAGAGTAATAACAAGCCAAGCGGACTGGTGTATCCGAACCCGGCGAAGGATCATACGACGTTCCGTTTTGAATCGTGCGTTACAAATCTGCAGCTGCTAACGGTAACAGGTGCGGAGGTGTATAACCAATATGTGAATGATCAGAAAACAATAGATGTACCGCTTACGCTTACCAAAGGCATGTACATCTACAAAGCAACCACTGCCGATGGGAATACCTACTCCGGCAAACTGGTGATTGAATAACTAAAAGAAAATGCCTCATAAAAAAAGCGGCGCTGAATTTCAGCGCCGCTTTTTTATACCTGGTCCGGAAGCTTATTGTTCCGGATAGTAGATCTTGTTTTGCTGCTCATACAAGGCATCAATTTTCTTTTGGATCTTCGCTACCTTTTTAGATTGCTTTTCTGTTAGCACCGGCTGATCGTATCCGTAATAGTCTTCTTCGTAAGCAGGTTCAACAGCATAAGCTGTATCAACGGCATAGGCAGCCGTTGTATCATACACGGCTTCGGCTACGCTATCCGTTACATAATCATCATATCTATAAATATAGTTCAGATTTTTGTCTACTTCCTGTATACCATCAATCTCTCCGTATTTCCATTGGTTGTTTACAAAAGCAACATCGTCCATGTTGATTTTGTAATATTTAGTACCGTGTTTAACGAATAAATCTGCGTTGTCAAGAATATAAAACGGCGAACGTCTGTTGTATTCCAGGTCGTAGTAAAAATCAACGAATTCAATATTGCTTATATTGATCGTATCGTCTTTGATCCATTGTTGAATGATGGTGAAATTCTCTATAAGCTGTGTGTTCATTTTACTGCGGATGGCAGCAATATCGCTGAACTCCTGCTGGAAGTCGGCCTTTTTTTCTTCCGATAAATACGGATTGGCAAGGCAGGTTTTCAACAACCAGTCGAAATCAGTATCCGACATTTCAAAGGTTTTCACATAAAGATCCTGATTGTTTTTCTTTATTGTCTCAACAAACAATTTCGAAAAACCTGCCGGATCCGGCGGCGCTACTGACACAGAAGAAGAAAAAACAAGACAGGCCAAACCTGTAACAAAAACGATAAAAGATGTTTTGATCATAAAGATTTCAGGGATTTATTTAGTTAAAAGTAATCATTCTGTTTTTAAATAAGATGGAAGCAACGAAACATTTTATTCTTCCTTGTAAAGGATATTCATCTGTTTAAGATACAAGGCATTTATTTTCTGCTGGATCTTATCTGCTTTTTTAGATTGTTTTTCTGTAAATATAACATCTGTTTGCGCTTTTAATGTATCAAAGGCAACAGCTGCGGCAGTATCATAAACAGGAGCAAAATCATCCAGAACATGCGTATCTTCGTCCATATAAAACAGGTAAAAATCCACCTGCCGCGGAGATTCCTGTATGCCTTTAATTTTTCCGAATTTCCATTGATTGTTTACAAAAACAATTTCGTCAACATGTATGGTATAAAATTTTGTTCCGTGTTTGATGAATAAAATTCCTTCTTTAATAATATGGAAAGGAAATTCTTTTAAGAGTTTAATTTCATAGAAAAAATCAACCAGTTCAATGGTGTTGGCATTGATGGTATCATCTGTGATCCATTTCTGAAGGGTTGTAAAATCATTCAGCCGTTGCTCGTACATTTCTTTAATAGTTTCAGGTATTTTCTCTTCCGATTCCCTGATGCGGGCTTTTTCCACTTCAGACTGATACGGATTTTCAAGCAGTGTTTTTAAGAGCCAATGAAAATCGGCCTCTGTTATTTCAAAGGTTTTCACAAAAAGCTCCTTATTGTTTTGTTTGATTGTCTCAATAAACAATTTTGAAAATGTATCCGGATCCGGCGGTGTTACAGAAACAGCGGATGAAAAGAGCAGGCAGCTGAAAGCCGATAATAAAAGAATGCATAAAGATCTGATCATAAAAAGAAAGGCAGATAGTTTTTAGAAATGAAATACTATTCAGGAGTAAAGATTTTATTATTCACTGTAAATGATCTTCTCCTGTTGTTCATATAAGGCATTCAATTTCTTCTGGATCTTGTCGGCCTTTTTAGATTGTTTTTCTGTAAGCGGTGGTAATGTGGTGTGCCAACCATAAGTAGCGACCGAATCTGAGGAATACAAAGTAGTGTCAACGACAACTGGTACTGATTCGTCATAATAGCCGACAGCAACAGTATCATAGCTGATTTCTTTGGAGCAAATGCCAAATACCGAGCAATAAGCATCTTCCTGATATTCATAACCAGTGTTTGAAAGAAGATTTAGATTTTTATCAACCTCTATAATTTTTTTAATTTTTCCGATTTTCCATTGGTTGTTTATGAGAATATTGAACTCAAAAATTATTTTGTAATATCTTGTTCCGTGTTTGATAAATAAATTGCAGTCATGTAAAAAATAAACAGGCACATCTTTTTGGATGGACAACTGATAATAAAAGTCTACAAACTCTATTGCATTTACCTGAATAGAATCAGAAAGAATCCACTTCTGAATACGATCAAAATTTTTTGTAAGACTTTCATCCTGGCTTGCCCAAAACCCGGATAGATCCTTTGATTTTTCCCGTATTTCCTCTTTTTCTTTTTCGGTTAAATAAGGATTTTTCAGCCATTCATCTACGACCCAATTGATATCAGCTTCTGTTAATCCAAATGTTTTTACAAAAAGCTCTTTGTCGTTTTTCTTCAGAGTCTCTAAAAACAATTTTGCAAACGTATCGGGATCCGGTGGCGGCGTTACAGAAACAGCAGATGAAAAGAACAGGCAGCTTAAGCCCGACAATAAAAGAATGTATAAAGCTCTGGTCATAAAACGGGGAAATATATTTTAAATAAAGAATGATAGAAGATTAAAGACGTTGCAGGAATGGTACTATTATTCCTGCTTGTAAATGATTTTATTCTGTTGTTCATACAAGGCATCAATTTTCTTTTGAATCTTCGCTGCCTTTTTATCCTGCTTACTGGTGAGGGCAGGATCATAGTTATAGTCATAGGGAGGCTCAACAATGGCCATGGTATCGTACACAACAGCTGCAATCGAATCTTCTCCCGAATACGGATAAAAATCTTCATATTCGGAAACACGATCCAGGTTTTTATTCACTTCACAGATATCATCAATGATAGCAAATTTCCATTGATTGTTTACGAAAGCAATGTGATCAAATGTTATTTTATAATATTTTGTTTGGTGTTTGATAAACAAGCTACCATTTGGAATGATATAGTAAGGATAATTTTTAATGATTCCCATCTTATAATAGAAATCAAGAATTTCAATATTATTTACCTGGATGGAATCGAGCTCAATCCATTTCTGAAGAACGGCAGCACCTTCTTTAAGATGCCACCTTAGGTTGCGACTAAGTTCGGCAGATCCAATGGAGTCGCCTTTTATAAGGGCTTTTTCATTTTCTGAAAAATAGGGACTTTCAATAACAATTTTTGTCATCCAATCCAGATCGCCTTCTGACAATTCAAAGGTCCTCATATATAGTTCCTGGTCGTTTTGTCCTAAGCTTGCAACAAACAATTTTGCAAAAGCGCCCGGGTCGGGCGGCGCTACCAAAACAGAAGAAGAAAAAACCAAACAACCCAGCAGTGATGCAAAAAGGATAAAAAAAGACTTGATCATAAGAATGGGGTTTACCGGATAAAAATAATTATTCTGTTTTCAACTTCCTGCTAAAAAGGACAAAACATTTAAGTATTTTTCTGCGTTCGATCTTTTGAACTTTCCGGAAAGGTCTTGAAATCAAATATCCGGTAAGCAACTACGCCTATACCTGAACAATGAATAAAGCAAAGCATATTTACTGGGCAGACATCGCAGCACTGCTCTTTTTTACCATACTGACCTGTGTAGCTGTTGCAACAAAACAGATAACCATTTTTTATGTCATCTATGTTTTCTGGTGGGATGAAATCATTAAAACGGTTTTTGACAAACTCCGTTTTATATTCAGAAAAAATGAAATAGCAGATCAGGAAACGTATAGAGCAAACGTTGGTACCCGTTTCTTTATGTTGGCGCTGTATGCTGTATTTATTATAGTATGTTTTGGTTTTATTATCGACTGGGGAAATACAGATGCAATTGTTAAAAATGCACAGGTACTGTTATTCAGAAATATTTATTTTAATATAAGCCTGCTTTCTTTTATTGGCAGGGAAATGTATGTGTACAGCAACAAAAAAATTCAGAATAACAACCCGGCCCGTACGGTTATGTCGAACGGAATCATCACCCTGCATGTGTCTATTATTATAGGAATACTTTTGTGGGCACTTGCATCAAAAAAATTTGGTGTTGCTATGCCTGTTTCGCTGGAAGCTTATAGTGCGATACTGGCAATTGTTCCCTTTTTGATCATCAAGTTTCTTTTCGACTGGTCGGAGATCAGATCCCGAAACAAAGCTTTAGCAGATCATACAAAATAGTATAGAACCTACACAATTGTAGGAGTAGATTTTCCCGGCAAGGATAATGATTAGGAGTTATTTGGGCGGGTCCAGTTCACGGCATACCATATAATAAACAAAGTCGTTGCAATTTCAATGCTTGCAAAAAAGATATAATACGATGTTGGTCCCACAAACAACGTAGCAATCATGGCGATTGTTTTTATTGAGCCGGCAATGATGTTTGCAATCCGGTTCGCTTTGTGTGGTAATATTCTCGACAACAAAATCATCGCAATCGGAATTTCCATTAGTAAAGCTCCCGCCAGTAAAAAATTTTCTGACACAACAATTCCGTTTACTTTACCGCTAAGGTATTGTTTTAGTAAAGAGCCATCCATCAGCCCGATTACATCACAATACAAATAGTTCAGTGTTACAAAAATCCATAAGGTAGACAGGATAAGTTTTCTGGATGAAGTTAAGGGCATAAACAGAACTAAATTTAAAATATAGATAAAAGTACAGGACACGTAATATAAAAACACAAAGCTAAAGACCTGTAAAATACGGATTACAGGTCTTTAGCTTAAGTAAGTTATTTGGCAGTATATGTAATTGTAAGTACATAAGGAACATTCGTATAAATGTCGGTTTTATTCATTGTTGCAATAAATGTGTTGTCATTGATCGATACAATGTTATATACTCCAGGATTTCCGCCGCCAACATATGTTGTCAGCACCGTTTGGTCAGAATTAAGTGACCAGCTGAAATTGATTGTTTGTGGCCAGCCAGTGCACACATCTGTACCGCTATTAAAGGTGCCTGCTTTATTAGAGCCGGATGCAGTTGTTAAATAAGTCGTATAATCATCATCTGTGCACCTGTCGTATTGAGCATATTGATCTGTGCTTGCAGTTCCGTCTTTTTTATAAGCAATCGGCACACTAGACGTTGCTGCTGTTACAATCCAGCTATGAGCAACCAGATAATCCTGGGTTGTCTTAGTCGTTGTACCCGTTGTTGTTGTATTAGTAGTATTGGTTGTAGTGTTGTTCGCAGGAGCTGGATCAGATTTTTTGCTGCAGGCACTAACGAAAACAATAGCTGTGAAAACAGCAAAACATTTTAAAAGCAAACGGTTCATATTAAATTATGGTTAAAAGAATATTATTAAACATACAAAAATAAAAAAATAATTTCTAATCATGGCAACACGGCTGCTACGTGTTTCAGACCTGCGTCTCCTCACGTTCTTTCAGATAATTTTCAATCAGCTCCTCAACATAGGTGAAAACAAAAAGCGCAACGATGAAAATAAAAATACTACTGATGGTTTCAAAAGTAGCTTTGCTCACCATCATTTTATCTCTTTTGTTGGCTAGCCCCCAGAGGTTTTTTACACTTTTAACAACAATAAAATTCTGCAACACTTTATAAACAATAAATGCGCAGATGGCAGCCACGCCATTGGCAACCATTTCCATAATCACCTGTTTCCTGTTGATCTTTGGGAAGGGCGTCTTTTTTAAAGATCGCAAAAGGCTATCTCGTTCGTGTTCAAAATTCATCAGCTGTTCTTTTAAAATTACGGAAATAGAAAGACAAATTGCTTAATTCAAAAAGGCTCTTTTATTCGCACGGATAAAACGAATTTTGGTTGCTTCCATATCTTCAGACTTGTACAAGCTGTTGAACTGATCGTTTAAGGTATCGAATAAATTTTCAACAGCATGCTTGTCGAATGCGAGGGTTCCGTTTTTATACGCGAGAATATTATTTTGTTCTTTGTTATATAACGCATTGGCTTTTCTACAAACGTTGGCAAACGTGTTGGCGCCCATAAACTCCAGCAGCTCCGGTGCAAGCGCATGAAATTTACCATATGAGTTTTGATAGAATTGCAGAAAACCACCATCACCAATCTCACCTTCCAGACAAGAGCTGATGTAAATAGCCTGCTGAGGTTTGGTCCAGCTGGTTACAATTTCATATTCCGTTGTTAAATCCCCGGGAATACGATCAAGCAGGTGTTCGAAAATTGTTTGGACAAGTTTTTTATCAGAAGTTTTATCAAATGTTTTTTCATCCATTGTTTTTGCAACGGGTTCAGAAGAAGAAAAAGCGTTTTTAAATTTTGAAAAGAATGACATAAATGAAGATACTAAAAGTGTTTATGAAATTTAAAACAGGCATGAAGCAAGCTTATAACCCGGCAAATTCAGCAAGACATAATTGCCAGACTAATTTAAAAGTAAAAAATGATTTACGGCATTACCGGCAGCTATTTATATCTGTTTCAATAAGTAAGTAGATTTTTTCCGGAGTTCGTAAACCACCTTAAAGGTTTACGCGGAACCACCCCAATGCAGGTTTTTATCTGAAAAAATCCATATTTCTCTATATAACCTCTTGAAATCTACGTAACTTTGACACAAGATTGCAATAACTGAATATTATGGGAAGAGCATACGAACTTCGAAAAGGAAGAAGAGCAAAAAGATTTGACCGTATGGCAAAGGCCTTTACCCGTTTAGGTAAAGAAATTGCCATGGCTACCAAACAAGGTGGTGGAAATTTAGAAACCAACGCACGTTTACGTACAGCTGTAAACAACGCGAAAGGCTTGAACATGCCAAAAGACAGAATTGATGCAGCGATCAAAAGAGCTCTTGGCAAGGACGAATCAGACTACGAAGAAGTGGTATTTGAAGGTTATGGTCCTTATGGAATTGCTATTCTTGTAGAATGTGCTACCGACAACAATACGCGTACCGTAGCAAACGTTCGTTCATACTTTACTCGTTCGGGCGGAACATTGGGCAAAACGGGCTCACTGGAATTTTTATTTGAACGCAAAGGCGTTATCAAAATTGATGGCACAGGCCTGGATCCGGAAGAACTGGAGCTTGAGCTGATTGACTTTGGCGCGGAAGAAATTGTGAAAGACGAAAACGAAATTTTCATTTATACTGCTTTCGTAGATTTCGGTACCATGCAGAAAGAATTGGAACAAAGAAACATTACCGTGATCAGTGCCGAGACAGAACGTATCCCGAATACAACAACTACACTGACAGCAGAACAGCAGGAAGAAATTTACAAACTGCTTGAAAAATTCGAAGATGATGACGATGTGCAGGCGGTGTTCCACAACATGGCTGAAACAGAATAATTATCTGTAACCCAAGCTGAGGTTTGGCCGTACAACTGATAACAAAACAAAAAAGCTCTCTTTATAATCCATTAAGAGAGCTTTTTTGTTATCAGCTCACATATATGTGGTGAAACAACTATCGAAATTGTCTTAGTAAGTTCATATAAAAAGTACGGGGGTATGAAAACATGTATAGCAGTAATCGGTTTGTTCATTTCGTTTGGTTTATTCGGTCAGCAAGAGAAACACCATCAATTTAAAAACGGAATATTTAAAATCATTGGCGACCAGGGACAAGAGTATATTATTGTTCGCAAAGGGAACCGACAGATAGAATATGACTCCAGGGCAAAAACAAAAATTGAACTTGTTGTAACATGGATCGATTCCTGTACCTACACCCTGCAGTTGAAAAAAGGCACAACTAAATCAGGCGATAGTGCTTTCCCTCAGGAAATGGTGCTTACTGTAGTGATCCTGGAGGTCAAAGAAAACTCTTATATACACCGTACTTCCTCAAATTTATTTGAAACCACTCTCGAAGGAGAAGTATACAAGATCAAATAAACACAGAGTGATTTTTAATTATGAATAAAGACCTGTTGCTGTTTATACTGTATTTGATTCCGGTATTGTGGGCAGCAGTTATTGATCAGGAAAGATTGATCCACAAAAGGGTTTTTGTAAAGCACCTTGTTATTGCATTGCTGCTGCTGACAATTGGCACACTTCCTGAAATCATTGAATGGAGGGAAAAGAAAAGCCTTAGCTATTTCGGCTCACAAATGTTGTTTCTGTTTTTAATGCTCTATCTCATCATAACCAGCATATATGCACGATTAAGCAAACGAGTGCCTGAGTTTACAGAGACATCAGAAAATATAAATGACAAGCTTGCATCCGGAGCTTTGTATATAGGAATGCTCTCAGTACCATTTTTAATTGACAGTCTTATCGTACAGCAACTGCATGATTATTTTTTTCATGCACTAATATTTGTTTTGTGAAACATCTAAAAATAGCAATACATATTTTTGTTTTTATACTGCTTACAGTTTTAACACAAATTGGCGGACTTATATACCTTCTTTCATTGCTCACTCATGCATGGATTGAGAAGAGTACAACGAGGAAGATATCCGCCGCAGCATTAAAGATTTTGACATTTGTATTTTTATATACAGCATGTACCTGCTGGCTTGTGCCACTACTTGCGGAACCTTTTGGCCGTGTGCCACTGCCGGTAAAAGAAACGGATCACCTCAAGCCACTTACAATTTTAACCTGTGTGATGAACAGACACTATGTAAGGCCAGCGTTAAAGACTGCTGCAGTGGATGCAGCACGAAGCATGCATGAAAAATTTCCGGGCACAACGGTAAATTATCTGGATGCCAATTTTCCATTCATCAATAAATTTCCGCTGTTGCCGCATTTAAGCCATAATGATGGTAAAAAATTAGATCTGGCTTTTTGTTACAGAATGTCTGCTACAAACAAAGACACAAATGACTGTCCTTCTGCGATCGGATATGGTGTTTGCGAAGAACCGCTTCCGCATGAAAAAAATACGGCCGCGTTTTGTGCCGCAAATGGATATTGGAATTACAGTGTGCTAACATATATTATTCCACAAAAAAATAAAAAAATGTTTTCACTGGATGAAGGAAGAACCCGTGAGCTGGTGCAGCAGCTTACTGCCCAAAAAGCAATTGGAAAATTATTTATAGAACCCCATCTGATAGAACGGTTGAAACTACAATCAGATAAGATACGGTTTCATGGTTGTCAGGCAGTAAGGCATGATGACCACATACATATTCAGTTGAAATAATAATTAAAAGAAGAGGCAGAAAGTGAAATACCATACATACGTGATTGCCTGACAAACGCATAAAAACCTGCAGGAATCAAAAAAGAATCACATTAAACGCAAACAAAAAATAAAAGTTTCTCAATTGAAATCATGATTAAAAAAATAAGCATTGCTGTTTTATTTCGAAGGAATACAAAAGTTGTGCAAGCAAAAAACTGTTTGTTTAATTCGTGAATCTTTATTAAACTTGATAAGTTAACCTTAAAAAATGTTTTTTAACTAACCAAAACTTACTTTATGAAAAAAGTTATTATTGCAGTATCATTATTAGCAGCAGCGCTTGTTTCTAATGCACAGGACGTAGTTGTAGCTAACGTTACACCAGATCCAGCTGCAAAACAATACAAACCAGTACAAGGCGATGTACTAGCTGAACTTGGTTTGTTTAACACAGGTTTTGTTGACCTTCCAACAAGTACATTCGGTACTCCTCAATTAAAATTCCGTTACTTTTTACAGGATCAAATAGCTCTTCGTGCTGGTGTTAACCTTTCTCAGCATGCTGAAACAAATAAGATCTATGAAGCTGGCGGATCAGGTACAGGTTTTGAGAAAAACATGACTTCAATCTGGGGTATCAACGCTGGTCTTGAAAAGCACTTCACAGGCACAGGCAGACTTTCTACGTATGTAGGTGCTGACGTTTCTCTTCAGATCGTTGGTGCTTCTGCTAAAAGAGAAAATACTGCAGACGGAACTAATTTTACAGATGGAGAATCTGAAAAATTAAAAGGTTACAACTACAATGGTAATAACGGATCATTTGGTTTCGGCTTACGTGCAGTAACAGGTGCTGACTACTACTTCGTAGATAAAGTATACCTTGGTGCTGAATTCGGTTGGGGTTTTGCTGCTATGAAAGATAGCAAAACAAAAACTGAAACTACAACTGGTGGAACTACTACAACTGTAGAAACTAAAACTACTGGTGGTACATTTGACTTGATGCCATCATTAACTGCTGGTGTTCGTATTGGTTACAGATTCTAATATCTATACACCTTACACAAAAAAATCCCGTCATGCGATCCGCGTGACGGGATTTTTCTTTTTAATGAAAGTATTTTTAGTGCGGTGAAATCAGCAGGAAGATTTTTAACGTTGCCCTCCGGATAATAATAAAATAAAATCTAATCACTGTGTTGATTATTAAACCTGATAAATATGCATGATTTGCATCATTGTGCCAATAATCATTTTCATTAATCTTTACAGGTTTGGTAAGCAACACAGATCAGATCTCAGCTTTTTTACAGTGTTATGATTTCGTTATATGGCCTTAATTGCGCCAATTCGTTTTCTCAAAAAAAAAGAAAGCCTTATATTAGTATGTTGGCAATTCATGTTTACTAAAAGATCTTTCAGCATGTAGATTAGTAAATCATTTTTTGAGCAGAAACTTTATAGAATACAATAATGAAAAAAGTTAAGGACGGAGCATTTTACCTGGTGGTTGTAGGAGCATTTTCAATATTAATGTATTGGATTGTGGTAATAGGCGCCGGTCTTGAAAAGGACAGGAACATTATACAACGCCAAAGTGATAACAACCAATGGCAGGAATTTATAGCAGCCATACAGCATAACCTGCAGCACCCGCTGGCTATACTTTTGGCCCAGATCGTTACAATCATTGTTATAGCACGCCTGTTGGGCTGGGTATGCAAGAAAATTGGGCAGCCAACAGTAATTGGCGAAATCACGGCCGGTATCATTCTTGGTCCGTCGCTGATTGGCATGTATTTCCCGGAATTCTCTGAAGCACTTTTCCCTGCAAAATCCTTACCCAACCTGCAGTTCTTAAGTCAGATCGGCTTGATTCTCTTTATGTTCATCATTGGGATGGAACTGGACCTGAAAGTGCTAAGAAACAAGGCACACGAAGCTGTTGTGATCAGTCACGCAAGTATGATCTTTCCATTTGCGTTGGGAATGGTTCTGGCTTATTACACCTATCATTCTTTTGCACCGGAAGGTATTCAGTTTTTATCATTTGCGCTTTTTATGGGTATCGCCATGAGCGTTACAGCGTTTCCCGTACTGGCCAGGATTGTGCAGGAGCGGGGCATCCATAAAACCCGGCTGGGTACGGTTGTAATTACCTGCGCCGCCGCCGATGATCTTACAGCCTGGTGTGTACTGGCAGCAGTAATTGCCATTGTTAAAGCAGGCTCATTTGTTAGTGCATTTTATATCATCGCCTTAGCGTTCATTTATGTAATGGGGATGATCTTTGTGATCAAACCCTTTTTAAAACGTGTAGGAGACCTACACGGAACCCGTGAAAATTTAAGTAAACCGATTGTTGCAATCTTCCTGCTAATTCTGCTGTTATCTTCATATGCAACCGAAGTGATTGGCATTCATGCGTTGTTTGGCGCATTTATGGCCGGCACCATGATGCCGGAGAATACGCGCTTCCGCAGTATATTCATTGAGAAAGTAGAAGATGTTGCCCTCGTTTTATTACTACCACTGTTTTTTGTATTTACAGGCTTACGCACGCAGATTGGTCTATTGAATGATCCATACCTGTGGAAGATCACAGGATTAATTATTCTGGTTGCCGTAACCGGCAAATTTATCGGCAGCGCATTGGCCGCAAAATTTGTAGGTCAAAGCTGGAAAAACAGTCTCACCATTGGCGCGCTAATGAACACACGCGGTTTGATGGAGTTGGTTGTACTGAATATCGGCTATGATTTGGGCGTACTTACGCCGGAAGTATTTACCATGATGGTGATCATGGCGCTGGTAACAACCGTCATGACCGGCCCGGCCCTTACTTTCATAAATTATGCGTTCAAAACCAAAACAAAAGAAATTCCGAAAGAAGTTAAAGATGTGAGCAAATACAAGATCCTGCTTTCGTTTGTTACTCCTGAATCTGGTAAGACCTTATTGAAACTTGCCAATGGTTTGACAAAGAAATCAAGCAGCCAGTCTTCGTTAACAGCCATGCACCTTTCACCAACCAACGAACTGCATCATTACAACACAGAAGAATACGAAAAGGAAATCTTCAAGCCTATTATTGAAGAATCAGAGCAGCTCAACCAGGAAGTAACAACGTTATTCAAAGCCGCTAATGATATCAATATTGAAACAGCAGATGTAGCCAACAAAGGCAACTACGATCTATTGCTGTTTGGACTGGGAGAATCTATTTTCCAGGGTAGCTTACTGGGCAAAGTGATTGGCTTTACAACCCGCATCATTAACCCGGAGAAATTACTGAATACGGTAACAGGAAAAGAAAAACTATTTGACAATTCACCTTTTGACGAAAGCACAAAATTAATCTTAGCAAAGACACAGGTACCGGTTGGTATTGTCATTGATAAAAATCTTGAAAAGATTGAACGTGTTTTCATTCCGGTGTTTGAAGCGGAGGATGTATCGTTGATCAACTATGCACAAAAACTGATTCAGAACAGTGGCGCGCATGTGGTTATACTGGATGCTTCCGGACAAATAAAAAACAACATTGCAGCGATAGAAAAAATCAGAACGATCCAGCAAAGCACACCAAACCATATTGTTCTGCAAAACGAACGGGTGATCGAAAAAACATTCTTACAACACCAGGATATGATGATCATTAGCTTAAACAGCTGGAAAAAACTGGTAGACACAAAAAGTGTATGGTTGACGGATATCCCATCAACACTGATCATTGCAGAGAAGATAGAAAAATAAAGAATACAAACATTTTATATTTCGAAAAACCGCTTGCTAACAGCAAGCGGTTTTTTTATGAAACAACCACTCATTTATGAAAGGGGCCAGAGTGAGGTCTCTTGACATCCACCTTCTAAATGAGTAATTTAACTCAACATCTGAAGCAGCATTATGGCAGGTAGTTATTTAGAAAGCACACGCAAACAGTTTGAGTATTATAAATTACTGGGCGATAAAACATTTGCGCAGCTGAGCGATGAACAGCTGTACTGGCAATACAATGCAGACAGCAACAGTGTTGCAATTATCGTAAAACACCTTTGGGGCAATATGCTATCGCGGTGGACAGACTTTCTTACCACCGATGGAGAGAAAGAGTGGCGCAACCGCGATGCGGAATTTGAAACCGAAGACAAAACCCGGGCAGCACTACTGGCAAAGTGGAACGAGGGCTGGAGCTGTTTGTTTAATGCATTAAATCAATTAAGCGAAGCAGATCTGGAGAAGATCATTTATATCCGCAACCAGGGCCATACCGTTATGGAAGCCATTAACAGACAGCTCGCACATTATCCCTATCATGTGGGACAGATTGTTTTTTTAGGAAAAATGCTATGCGGAGAAAAATGGCAGTCACTATCTATTCCCAAAGGAAACTCTGCAAGTTACAATGCTGAAAAATTTTCGCAGGAAAAAAGCAAGCAGCACTTTACAGATGAATATATTAAAAAGCCGGATGCTAATGATACGAATGAAAATGAGTAAAAAGATGATCATGCATTTTTTTATCGTTCTGCTCCTGGTATTCATGGGCCATACAGCAAAAGCAGCATTGAAACCGTATGCAGAGTATATTGGCAAACCGGGAAGAACAATCACAGATGACAGAAAAAATACGGATGAATATGTCTACGATACGTTAACAAAGCAGCTGTTCATTTTCGATTATAAGTTCCTGAACGTGTTTATTTTTAATGATACTATTTTTAAAATAATTGTGATCAACGATGGATCTTTGTTTGATGAGCCCTGTACGATTGATACAATCTATGAAGACAAATTGCTGCTGCAGAAATTTGAACAATACTACACAAAAAAGTATCAGGTCAAACCGGATTATCAAACAGCGCCAATGGGACTTGTTAAACTGACGCAGGAATTTGGTATTGCTTGTGGACCTAGCGGTAAGCCAACAGCCTTGGGTGCCCGTTATTTAATACTTTCAGATAAAGCTAATTATTCTTCTGAAGAAGTTAAACGCCTGTTGTTAAGTTTTGATCCGAATGACCGGTTGATCGGAGTATTGCTTTACAATAAAAAACCTGTACAGGAATTAGCACCTGTTGCACAAGTAATACTTAACAGCACTTTCACGTTTCATTATTGCCATGGTTGCGAACCAAGTATGAAACCAACAAGAACGGCAAAGGAAATAAGTTCGGCTGTAGAGCGGATCGGGAAGTAATTGCTTAGACCAACCAATAAATTCTTTTAGATAAAATGGAATGTTCGGACATAAGATTGAATATCCGTTTAATTTCAACAGAAAGTAAAAAACTATTTACGAATTCCAGATTTCCCAGGCTTTCTCTGCCTGTCCGATCAGCATGGGTAAACCGTTCATGACATGCGCACCGCGCTCGCGGCCTTTTTTCATGAACACCGTTTCTTCAGGATTGTACACCAGGTCGTACAGATAATGTTGATCTGTTAAAAATTCATACGGAATAGCCGGAAAGGAATCCACATCGGGATACATGCCCAGCGGTGATGTATTGATGATGATGCTGTGTTCATTCATCAACTCAGCGTTCAGTTCAGCATAGCTGAGCATATTTTCGCTTTTTGTACGCGACACATATTTATATGGAATACCCAGGTCTCGCAGCGCAGTAACCACGGCCTTTGCAGCGCCGCCGGTGCCAAGTACCAATGCTTTGTGTGCCGTATTTTTAGAAATAAATGCTTCCAGGGAATTTTTAAAACCGTAGTAGTCGGAATTGTAGCCAATCAGCTTGCCGTCATCCATCACCCGGATCACATTTACCGCACCGATTTCTTTAGCCGCCGGATCAAGGTCGTTTAAAAAAGGAATGATCTCCTGCTTATAAGGTATGGTTACGTTAAAGCCGCGCAGATTGGCGCCGGAGCGTAGCAACGCAGAAAACTCCTGAATGGTATCTAATGGAAAGTTTTCATAGATACAGTCTTGAATACCTTCCCGCTGGAATTTTTCGGTAAAGTATTTTTTTGAAAAGGAATGCGACAGACGATAACCAATTAAACCGTATGTTTTCATTTTTACTCAGACTGTATGCGTAAATGAAAAAGCCCTTTCGATCGGAAAGGGCTTGTAATGATTCAGCTGCTTTTATGCCGCTGCTTTTTTGTTTCGAAAATATTCTACGATGATGGGCAGTATAGAAATGAATATAATTGCCACCATAGCTATGTCAATATGCTTTTTAATAATCTCGAATTCACCTAAGAAATATCCAGCCAGTGTTAATCCTACAACCCACACAATACCGCCAATTACATTATAAGCAATAAAACGTGAATAGTTCATTTTACTGATGCCTGCAACAAATGGAGCAAACGTGCGGACAATCGGAACAAAACGAGCCATAATAATTGTTTTGCCGCCATGTTTTTCATAAAAAGCCTGAGCGGTATTCAGATGTTCTTTCTTTAGTAACTTCATAAAGAAGTTTTTCGGCTCATCTGTGAAAATTTTAGGGCCAATAAACTTTCCAATATGATAATTAACGGTGTCACCTAAAATCGCCCCGACAATAAGTATTGCCATTAACAGCCATAGATTCAAACTGCCTTGAGCGACAATCATGCCTGCCACAAATAACAATGAATCACCTGGAAGGAAAGGAGTAACAACCAGCCCTGTTTCAGCAAAGATTACAAGAAATAAGATAACGTATACCAGTGTGCCGTAATCTGCAACCAATACAGGCAACTTGTCGCCTATATGCAGAAGCCAGTCAAGAATAAACTTAATAAATTCCATTTCTTGTTACAGCTTGTCGATGAAATGGTGGAATGTATCGCTGCGTAAACCTAAGCGTACTGTTTCAAGAGGGATCAATTCATTCGGAGCAATGTTTCCTAAGTTCACGTTTGCACCGCATAGTTTTACGAAGAATACCTGCTGTTCTTTTTGTGGAGCTTCCCAGATGATTTTATCTACCGGTACTGCACTTAAAATATCTTCTACCAGACCTGAACGAACTTCACCGGTTGAACGGAACAAACCAACGTTACCCGCTTCGCGAGCTTCGCCGATTACTTTCCATGAACCTGCTTCAAGTTCTGTGTTCATTAATTTGATCCATTTGGAAGGAGGAATGATCTTTTCAGCATCTTTAGAACCTACTTCAGACAACACGGTTACTTGTGTAGCAAGTTTAGAAATGTATTCGCATTTTTCGTCGTGCGCCAATTCAATAGAACCGTCAGAAACTTCTGCATGAACCAAACCATATTTGTCTAAAAGCTTTCTGTAATCGTCGAACTGATTTCTTACAATGAATGCTTCAAATAATGTACCACCAAGATAACAAGGGATTCCAGCAGATTTGTAAAGGGCTAACTTTTCTTTAAATGTTGGTGTAACATAAGAGGTTGCCCAGCCAAGTTTTACGATATCAATGTAGTCGCTTGAAACAGAAAGCATGTCTTCAACTTCACGGCAACTTAATCCTTTATCCATCACCATTGTAAAACCAGACTCGCGTGGTTTAGTCGTTCTCTCAGGAACCTTTGAAAGGGTAAAATTTTGGTACATTTTTATTTATTTCTGTATTGATCTATAATTCTGAATAATGCCTTTTGAGTTTCCAATTTAGGGAAAAATTCAAACAACACCGTATGCTTGTCGAAGTCCAAAGTTAATGCATTTTCTAGATAATTAAATGCTTCTTTGTATCTACCTGCTGTAATTAAATATGCAACAGCCCGATAATATAGGTCGGCATTGCCAGGCATTTCATCAATTCCGGCATTAATCAGGTCAATGGCTTTGTCCAGATCTCCGCTTTCGTAGTGTACAAACGACCAGTTTTTCCAGATTTCAGGATTCGAAGGCTCTAATACACAGGCTTCTTCAAATGCTTCCAGACTGGAGATGATATTTCCGGTTTTATATTCAGCATTTGCTTTTGCCAGCCAGTATTCGGCATTCGCTTCATCCAGTTTTAGCGCTCTTTTGAAGAAATGTATGGATTCGTAAGATTTATCCTGCGCTTCCAGACACTTCCCAATGCCGTAATAGGCTTCATGAAAATAAGCATCAGCCTTCGATGCTTTTCTGTAAAACTCTATGGCTTTGGGTAATTGACTCAGATGTTCGTAGCAAAAACCGATGTTGTAGAATACGTCCGCGGTTTTATCTTCCATGTCCATGGTCTGGAAGAAAAACTCCAAAGCTTTTTCGTATTCGTTTTTATAGACATAACACTCACCGATATTATAATAAGCGGAAGAATATTTGTCGTTGATGGCAATTACAAATTCATACGCATCGAGCGCGTCGTCCAGCTTTTCCTGTTTGAAATAGGAAACACCCAAACAGAACCAGGCAAAATGCGAATAGGGATCAAGCTCTATCAATTGCTTGAAGAATTCAACACTTTCATCCAGACGGTCAAGTACCTCCAGGCTGTAAGAAAGTTCGTAAATGGCATCTTCGTGTTTTGGGTTGAGCAGGATTGCTTCTTTCAGGTGCCTGATGGAATCTTCAAAGTTGCCCATGTCCTGATAGATCACACCCATGTGGTAATGGATCTCATCTTTTTCTTCGGCACGGTCCATGATTTCCTGCAGCAGCTCAATGGCTCCTTCAAAGTCGTCCTGCTGGGCCATGATGTTAGCCCGTAGCAATTGAATATCTGTATCGTTGGGTTGATAAAGCTGTGCGGTATCCAGGATCTCAAGCGCTTCTTCAAACTGGGTCATCTGCATCAGCACCTGCACCTTGAGCAACATGATCTCAACAGAGTATGGATGTTGTTCCATCGCTATGTCGCATGCTCTGTGGGCCTTTCGAAACTTAGTACCTTCCAGGTAATACTGAATAATACTTTCGTAAACACTTACGTCAAAAAAGCCAGGAGTTCCTTCTTTAAGAAGTTCCTCAAATTTTCTGGCCAATTCCCGATCTTCTGATTGTCGTTTATTCTGTCTGGCCATAGTCTCACATTTTAGTAGTTATACGCTGTGATTATGTTTAAAGCTAAAAAATTAAAAATTAATTCATTTATACCTGTATGAATATTTATAAACATGCAGAAAAATGAAAAAACCTGGTAAAAACCATAATATTTCAGCTTTAAATTAATTTTTAACAACTTGTTCAACAGGCAGTATAAGCCTGCTTGCAAGCTGTTTTTAAGTTAACTGCGGGGCGGGGGTTTTATTGTTATGGAAGGGTTAAAAATTTGTTTTGTTTTTACAGCGAAGAACGCAAAGAGAAAAGTTTATATGTGGTAATCTTCAACCGATTTTAAACAAAAAAAATTAGGCTTAATCTAAGCCTTATTTTTTTTTGCGCGCTCCGCCGCAAAGAGCGAAAATACTTTACGCTCTTTGCGGTTAACATTCAAAAACTCAATGAAACAACTTACTGCACGTCCACTCAATCGTATCGGATAAAGGCCTGAAAGAGATTTGTGTTGCCTTGATAATTTTTGCGGAAGAATATTCAATTTTATTTGCTGCTGTCTTTGCTGTAGTCTTTGTGATCAGCGGCTCTTTACCGGTGAAGAAAGATTTTACAGCTTCGATGCGCCATACAACCTGGCGCATGAAATTTGTAGCACGTACAGAAGGAGCTGATACCTGCAACGTATCGGCAACCTGTGCAAAGAAATCTTTATAGCTTGTGATTCCACCATTGAGAATATAGCGCTCGCCATTACTGCTGGCGTCAAACATCAGTTTTTCAATGGATTCAGCCACGTCTCTTACATCAACATAATTCAGATACCCATCGGTATAAAATTTATGTTGATCGGCTACATAATTAAACAGCCGCACGCTGATGGAACTGTTCAGGCCTGGTCCGAGGATGATGGATGGATTGACGATTGTTGCTGTTAATCCTTCTTCCATGGCTCTGTACACTTCCACTTCGGCCTGGTGTTTGGATTCTGCATAATAAGAGTTCAGGGAAGATTCTTCCCAGGTATTTGTTTCGCTGATGTGTGTTTCCGTAGCCTTGCGGCCTACAGCAGCGATAGAGCTTACATGAATGAAATTTTTAATGTTGTGTTCAAGACAAACATCAACCAGGTTGCGTGTACCGATCACATTGGTCTGGTACATGTCTGTATTTCTTTTATTCCAGAATGAAATAATGGCTGCTGTATGCACCACATACTCAACACCCTGGATGGCATCAAGCAGGGTGCCTGGGTCGTTCACATCACCGGTAAAAAGATCCAGCTCTGCTGAAAGATTTTTTAATAAAGATGTATCGGAATTTTTACGGACAAGCGCCCGTACTTTGTACCCCTTTTGGATGAAATGTGCACACACAAAACTTCCCACCAGACCATTTGCACCTGTAACAAGAATCATGAAAGTAAGCTGTTATTTAAAAGAGGCAGAGTTCTTAGTTTATTGTAATACGGAGTATTTTTTACTTTGCGCAGCGCATCCAAATGCCGCTCTCCGTGACAGTCGGTACCGGCAAAATCAACCATTTTATGATCAATAAGTTTTTCAGCAAAAAGCTTCGCTGGCTTTGAATAATAACCTGCCAGGGAATTGAGGTTGATCTGGAACAAAACGCCCATTTCATAAATCGTCTGAAAATGCTCAAAGCCCTGGTATAAATAGGTATAACGCTCCGGATGGGCGAGAACAGGAATATATCCCTTTGAGCGCATCATGAATATTGCCTGATGCAACTGGTGGGATTCATTCATGTAAGAGGTTTCGAACAACACATAATTCTTTCCGAAGGTAAGCAGGGGTTCATCTTTTTCAAGCTTTTCCATGAACCATTCGTCAAGGTAATATTCTGCAGCTGCTTCGATCGCTATATCAATATTTTCTTCGGCGAGTTTTTCTTTCAGTATTTTCAAGCCCGGCATAATGCTCTCACGGCTGTTCTTAAAAAAATCGCCCATGATGTGCGGCGTGGTAACGATTTTTTTATAGCCCAATTCTTTCAGACTTTTAACCAGTGAAACCGATTCTTCCAGGCTTTTAGATCCATCATCAATCGCTGGGATCAGATGGGAATGCATATCTACAAAGATAAAGTCTTCGGTAGGCGTTTCCGGTTTTTTTGAGAAGAGACGGCTCAGAAAACTCATATTTTTTCAATTATTTTTTTGATCCAGCTTTTTGGTTTCGACGCAGATTCATTTTCATAGTAGCCGTAGTTATAGCGGAAGCCTCTGTTTGTAGGAACCGCATTGGCAATCACCCTTAGTTTGTTATAACCACCTCTGTTGAGTGTGCGCTTGATCTCCTGTGCAACAAAGAACTTGGAATAATTGATACGAACGATATACAAAGGTACATCTGATTTTGACATCAGCAGAATACCATCTGTTACAATACCTACAGGAGGTGTATCAATGATAATCACATCATATTTTAATTTCAGGTCTTCAATTAATTTATCCAGCGTAGGCAACAAAATTAATTCGGAAGGGTTAGGCGGTGTTGGTCCGGCGGTAATAAAATCCAGATCTGCTATGCGCGAATGCTGGATACAGTCTTCCATCGTATTCTTTTCAATCAGGATGGTACTTAAACCGATATGGTTCTCTGCGCCGAAGGCCAGGTGAATCTTTGGTTTACGCATATCCAGATCCAGCACCACCACGCGTTGGTTGGTTAGTGCGATTACAGCGGCCAGATTTACCGCCACAAATGTTTTTCCTTCACCACCAACGGTTGACGTAACGGTGATAACTTTGGATGTTTTTTTGGATGTGATGAACTCCAGGTTTGTACGAATAGAACGCAGCGATTCACTGATGGCAGATTTTGATTTTTTATCTACGATCAATTGAGAGAAATACATTTTGTCGGCTACATATTCCGGCACACTGCCTATGATCGGGATCGGAATGGAGCGCTCAAGTTCAGCAAGGGTTGTAATGGTGTCGTACATCAGGAAGCGCACTACAACCAGCAGTAAGCTTAACAGGATAGCAATACCTACACCCGACAATAAAAGAATACCTTTTTTGGGATAGATCGGTATATTTTCAACGGTAGGCGGAGAAAGTACAATGAAGTTTACCGTAACTCCGGCCTTCGTTAAACCCTGCTCAACCATTTTATCCATCAGCAAACCGTAGAATTTATCATACAGGTTGTAATGTCTTTTCAGGCGGGTCATTTCGGTTTCCTTTGCCGGGAAAGAGAGGATAGAACTTTCTATTTCAAATTTGTCAAGATTGAGATCGTGAATCTGTTTTTGAGTGATCTGTTCGTTCTGCTTGATCAGGTCAAGGGCATCTTCCTTTGCTTTGAGTGCTGCTGCTTTCTTTTTCTGGTAGGCGTAGGTTGTTTCACTTTGAGACAATAATAGATTTTCTTTCTCCTGGTTCAAGGTGTTCAAACCTTCAACAAGTTTCAACAGTTGCTCATCTTCCACCTTTGAAAGCAAAGGGATAAATTCTTCCAGGTCTTTATTGGCATTGATTAAATCCTTCAGGTTTTTTAACAGTTCCAGCTTGAACTGGAGGTCTTTGATCTCTATGGTATTTTCATCGCGCAGTTCCGAAAACTTTGTGTAGTCGGCCATTACATCCATGGTCTTGTTGTTACGCATGAATGTTTCAAATTTCTTCTCCGCATCTATTAAATTTTCTTCTGCTTTTTTAATAGAGGTATTTAAAAATTCAATGGACTGGTCAAAGGTTTTTAATTTTTGCTGCAGCGTCTGTTCAAAGTAGATGGAGTCAATTGATTTTACAATGCTGTAGGCCTTGACTGCATTGTGATCTTTAAAAGAAACGTATAAGGTACGGGCTTCAATATTGGCAACATCTGCAAATAGATTTTGCTGGAAATAACTATTCAGCGTACCTGGGCTGTTGAATTTGAAAAAAGTTTTTTGTTTTTTATTGTAATCGTTGAAATAAGCAGTCTTTTTAAGTGTGAATGTTCCAAAGGGTGTTTTGCATATTTTTCCGAAAGTGAAATTTTCTACAAAACCTTTCTTTTCAAGCTGGAAAGTTTCGTCGTCAACAATCTGTATGTCCAGTGGCGTATCATAGGCGACCTTTGAATAGTCTTCCACAAAGGACACTACATAGGGCGAGGTTTTGAAACGCTCTTCGTATAAGATATTTCCATACACGTAATAGGAAATATTCAGCTGCAGATCAGCAATTACTTTTTCACGCACAATAGGTGAACGGATGATCTCAAGCTCTCCCGCCAGGCTTGAACTTTCTTCTTCCAGTCTGCCGGAATTGGATAAACCCAGGGAGTTGGTACGGTTGTTATTTTCCAGCTTAATGGTTGAACTGGATTCATAAACAGGTTTGGCGTAACGGATAAAAATAATGACACCCATGAGCGTGAATACTCCGATGAGGGCCATCGCAATAAATGATTTCTTAAAGACAATCAGAAGCTTGTAAGGGTCGAGAATATTCTGGACCTCTTCTTCGTATTGACCAAACGAGTTATCAGAAAAAGACTTTTGACTTTCGTGTATCGACATATTATTTGGTAACTAACAAATATAAAGTTGCCAGACTCGTAGTAATACCAACAAGCGGATAGATATCGGTAAGCGTTTCCTTGAAAACTCTTCGTTTCGGCTCTATGTAAATAATGTCTCCGGGTTCGATATCTGTATGAGCAAGCTTTAATCCTTCGATGGTATTTAAATTAACGAGCTGAACATCCGGGTTGCTGAGGTCTCCGCGAATCACACGGATGTTGTTTGCTTTTCCGTCTATCTTGATTCCCCCGTATTGCGCAATCACTTCAATCAGGTTCATATCCTGGTATTCCAACGGAATTACTTTACCGCCATCCGGACCGAAAACAATTACCCGTTTGCTCAGCAGCTTGGTTTTAACATACGGAGCCGTATAAAAAGCTGCATACTTAACAGCAAGGATACTATCTGCCTGGAAAACGGTATAACCTTTCAGTTGTACATTGCCAACCATAGGCAAATGCGCACAGCCGTCTGAATAGATGGTATATTTAGGCTGTGGCGGATTATCTTTAACGGTTGATGTTGTACCTTCAGTAAGCGCATCGTTTGGGTCTACCAGGCGTTCGCCCCCGTTGGTATAAACTTCCAGGGTGATGACATCGTTGACCTCAATCAGGTATTCACTGGTAGAACTGTTCCGCATCTTTTCAATGGAATCAACAAAAATGCTTGCATCGGTTTCAAACATTCTGAATTGATAATATGACTTACAAGAAAAAAACAAACTTGTAAAGCAGATCAGAAGCGTGGCAGCTAAATTTTTTCTCATTTAAAAAGTAAGGCTAGATTCTATTTCATCTAAATACGGTAATTCCTGATCTTTCGTTGACACAAGTGGGTTTTCAATGCCCCAGTCAATTTTTAAAGAAGGATCGTTCCAGCGTATGCCCCCTTCAGACGCTTTATGGTATAAGTTAGTACATTTATACTGCACTTCACAATCTTCAATGGTTACAAAACCATGTGCAAAGCCTACCGGCACATACAACATGCGTTTGTCCTTATCATCCAGCAGCACTTTGGCTACTTTCCGGTAGGTAGGCGAATCTTTACGCAGGTCGACTATAACATCCCAGATGGATCCTTTCGTGGCCCGCACCAGCTTGCCCTGCGCATAAGGATGCTGCTGGAAATGCAGGCCCCGGACTACGCCGGCAGAAGATTTGGAATGGTTATCCTGAACAAATTCCATGGTTAAACCGGCGTTTGTAAAGGTTTGTTTGTTGTACGTTTCCATAAAAAAACCCCGGTCATCGCCAAAAACATTTGGTGTAATCAGAATAAGGTCTTTTAGTTCAAGTTCAGTAAAGGTCATGTATGCTTAGTAGGTACAATTTCAGTAATGAGGCAAAAGTACTCATTGAAAATTATTTTGTCAGAAAAACTTTTCTCAATCAGGCTGCGGCTGTTCGATCCCATTTCCGCAATTTTTTCTGGCGGAGTATGATAGGCAAGGTTCATTTTATTAAAAAGATCGGCGGCATTTTTCACTTCACATAAATAGCCATTCCATTGGTCAGAAACCACATCCTTGCAGCCAGCTACGTTGGTTGTTATGAGAGGCTTTGCACAGGCCGCCGCTTCAAGGAGGCTTTTCGGCACTCCTTCACGGTACGAAGGAAGCACTACCACCGAAGCCGTGCGGTAATCCTCAACAACGGTATTTGAAAAGGGTTTGTAAGTTACGTGATTGGCAGCAGCCCAATGGTCAACATGTTCTTTGGAAATCCCCAGGTTTTTATCCGAATCAATGGCGCCAATGAGTATGCACTCAACTTTGCTGCCGTGGTGGAGATACAACTGCCGCGCGGCCTCTGCATATTCGCGGATTCCTTTGTCGAACAGCAAACGGGCAACCATTACAAAACGGAATGGGGAAGAAGAAGCACCC
This sequence comes from Cytophagaceae bacterium, assembly GCA_021151805.1. Classification (GTDB taxonomy): domain Bacteria; phylum Bacteroidota; class Bacteroidia; order Cytophagales; family Cytophagaceae; genus Cytophaga. The sequence goes on from JAGKWN010000022.1 coordinate 41,719, forward strand.
GGCTCAACCGCTGCCGGACAGAAATGGTCCGTGTTAACCCCCGAACCTTTAATGATGATTGTTTGCGCAGGCGAAACAAGACCGAGCGTTTGAAACAGCAAACGGTCATCTTCATTCTGAAAAACAACTTTGGATGCAAACCTGAAGCTTAACCGATACAATTTCTGAGCAACAGAAGCCACCAGATTTTTATGTAAAAAAACTGTACCTAAGCCAGTTACGGTATTTAATACCGGTATTCCGGCCAGCTTTGCCGCCAGGGTTCCATATATGTTGGGCTTAATGGTATACTGCAGAATGATGTCAGGCCTTGTTTGTGCATAGATCCTGCGCAACCGCAGCAACAGATAAAAGTCTTCAACCGGATTATTCCCCTTGGAGTGTATGTGTACAGGAATGTATTCCAGCGGAAGTTTTTTTAATTCTTCTGAATACGCATCGTATGGGGCGATGCAAATAATTTCAATACCTTTTTCCAGCAAGCCCCGAATTAAATTCAATCTGAAATTATAGAGATTCCAGGACGTATTAGCAACGAAAGCTATTTTCACAGATAGTTATTCTTTGGAATAAATATAGGGATAATCAGGTATTTAATTGGCATTTGAGCAGTTAAAAGATTAGTTTTGAGTATCATTTATAAAAAGCATATGGCAACCGGATTTCTACATTTACACGTCACAATTGTCTCAATCTTCATTCTGCTTTATCTGGCAAAAGTATATCTGCTGCTAGCCAATAAAACAGAAGCGCTGGACAAGCTGCGCAGCAAAACTAAAATTGCCGATATGGTGTTAGGAGCTTTGATTCTGATCACAGGAATCTATTTAACCGTTATCGCTCCAAAGGTGGAAACATACCTGATTGTTAAAATTGTATTGGTAGCAATATCTATTCCGGTTGGTATTGTTGGAATGAAAAAGTCAAACAAACCACTGGCTGTAATCGCTTTGCTGATTTATTTTTATGTATTCGCTGTGGCAAAGCAGGACAGCTTAACATTACAGAAAGAAAAATTTGTAACACCTGTGCTTCCTGCTGATTCAAGCGGAGTAACTTCAGCACTTGAAGAAGGCAGAGTAATCTTTGAAGCGAAATGTGCGCTTTGCCATGGCAAGGATGGAAAACTAATGCTGAACAATGCAAAGGATTTGTCTGTTTCAAAATTAGGTTCACTTGAAATTACAGAAATCGTTTCTAAAGGTAAAGGCCTGATGCCGGGCTTTTCAGAAGAACTGGATGAGAAGCAAATGAAAGCGCTGACGATCTACGTGGAAGGTTTGAGAAAATAATGATGGAACAGGAAAGTGGCTTCTCCACTCATAAAGAAGCCGACACAGCTGTGCTGGTAGGTTTATCGCACAAGCAACAATCACAGGAAAAAACCATAGAATATTTAGATGAACTTGACTTCCTTGCCCGCACTGTGGGGCTGGAAGTCAAGTTTCGTTTTACCCAGAAGCTTGAGAGGCCAGATATACGCACGTATATTGGTAAAGGGAAACTAGCCGACCTGAAAGCATATATTCAGGAGCATTCCGTACCGGTAGTGATTTTTGATGATGAACTGAGTCCGTCGCAACTGCGCAACCTGGAACGCGAACTGAGCTGCAAAATTTATGATCGCAGTTTGCTCATTCTGGATATATTTTCGCTGCGCGCGCAAACCGCTCAATCCCGCACGCAGGTTGAACTGGCACGCCTGCAGTATTTGTTGCCGCGCTTAACCAATATGTGGACCCACCTTGAACGCCAGCGTGGCGGTACAGGAACCAGGGGCGGTGCCGGTGAGAAAGAAATTGAAACCGATAGACGAATCATCCGCGACCAGATCTCGCTGCTGAAAAAGCGCCTGGAAAAAATCAACAAGCAAAGCGAGACACAGCGCAAATCGCGCGAAGGTATTGTGCGTGTAGCTTTGGTGGGTTATACCAACGTAGGCAAGTCTACGCTGATGCAGCGCTTATCCAAGTCGGATGTGTTTGCAGAAAACAAATTATTTGCCACGGTAGATTCAACGGTGCGCAAAGTGGTGCTGAATGAGATTCCGTTTTTGCTGACCGACACGGTTGGTTTCATCCGCAAACTTCCGCATGGTTTGATTGAAAGTTTTAAATCAACGCTGGATGAAGTACGCGAAGCAGACATACTGCTGCATGTGGTGGATCTGCCGCATCCCGCATTTGAAGAGCATATGCAGGTGGTCCAAACCACGCTGACAGAAATAAAAGCGAGCGATAAAATCGTTATCCTGGTGTTCAATAAAGTGGATGTGTATCTGAAAAACATTCAGGACGATCCGGATGCACTTTCGCTGCAGGAGATTGACAAGATGTATACCGGAAAGGATAATAGCAGCCGGGTATTTATTTCCGCTACCGAAAATCTGAATCTAGACAAATTGCGTGCAACGCTGGTTGAAAAAGTTACCACGGTACACTGCACCATCTACCCGAATTACCTGTTGTAAGTAGCAGCAGATTTGGGTATTTTTATAATATTATTTGGCATCGTAGTTCAATGGATAGAATAGAAGTTTCCTAAACTTTAGATGCAGGTTCGATTCCTGCCGGAGCCACTATTAAAAACGCCCTGTTTAATTTCTTAAACAGGGCGTTTGTTTTCTCACACCACCCTCAACCGCTCTTCCTCCAGGTCGATCTGGTATAACTGCTGGCGGATGATCTCTTCATTGATCTTCGGGTCTTTGTTTAATTCTGTCAGGTAAGCACGTTGTACTTCGAGCAGTTCGCGGAAGATCACTTTTGTCTTTTCATTCATCCAGCTGTCGTCTTCGGCATTGGCTCTTTCTTCCCATTGCTTCATAAATTTTTCCATGCCGGCAAGCCCAATCAGTTCGGTGTCGTATTTGTGTTTCAGAAATTGATATACATGATGCTTCAAGTCTTGTTTCATTTTCAAACGATCATCTTCTTCATGACTGTGGCTGAATATTTCATTAAACACCGGCATGCGTTTTATAAAGTAGGGAAGTGTAAGTCCCTGTACAACTAAGGTAAGGAGAATTGCCACAAAGGTGATGAACAATATTAAATCTCTGTGCGGAAAGGGAGTACCGTTATCCAGTGTAATCGGAATGGCCAGCGCCGCAGCCAGGGAAACCACACCGCGCATACCCATCCAGCCAAGCAGCAAAGGCATCAGCAGCCAGCTGTGGCCATCCGAAGAGCGCGGCATCATATTGCGACGGAAAATAAATGTAGCCAGCATCGCAGCATATGAACTGATGATACGTGCAATCACCAGTACCACTGTTACCAGCACACCATAACCAATCGCTGTGCTCAGCGGAATGTTTTGAGCGTGGAGGCCGCGCACAATCTCAGGCAGCTGGAGACCGATAATCAGGAATACAATACCATTCAAAATGAAAATAAAACTTTCCCAGACACTAAACGCGCGGATACGGCTGGTGCTGTTTAAGAAGAAGAGTCGCTTGGCAGACATGTATAAACCGCCGCTTACAACGGCCAGCACGCCTGAGCAGTGCAGTTGTTCTGCAGCCCAGTACATAAAGTACGGTTCGATAAGGGTAAGTGCAATGTCTGATGGCGCATCTGTAGGCAGGTATTTGTGCGCCTGCACAAACAGCCAGCCGAGCAATAGACCAATGCCTGAGCCGCCAATGATCATCCAGAGGAAAGAGACAGTCGCATCCTGCCAGAAGAACTGTCCGGTGCCGACTGCCACAAGCGCGAAGCGGAAAATAAGCAGCGAGGAAGCATCGTTCAGCAGGCTTTCGCCTTCCAGTATGGCAGAAGTGGATTTAGGAATTTTTACAAATTTGGTAATGGCCGCAGTACTTACGGCATCGGGCGGCGATACAATTCCTCCCAATAAAAAACCAAGTGCGATGGTAAAGCCGGGAATAAAATGATTGGTAACAATGGCTACAGAAAGTGCGGTGAAGAATACAACCAGAAAAGCAAAGCTGCCGATGATGCGCCACCACTTTTTCATCTCCTTAAATGAAACAGCCCAGGCTGAATCGAATAGCAGCGGTGGAAGGAAGATAAAGAAAATCAGATCGGGCTCGATTTTCACAGCAGGCAGTCCAGGAATGAAACCAATGATGAGTCCGGCGATAACCAACAGAATCGGATAAGCAACTTTGAGTTTGGTTGCCCACATATTCAACAGTACAATCACGGCTACCATAGCCAGCAGAAAAGGTAAAATAGTATGCATTATAAGTTCAGTGAAGTTTAAAGCATGTGAAGCAGGGGCATTCACACATAGTTAAAATTACATAAATTGATGAGAAAATATATTATATATAATTCTGATGAGATAAAAACTTTCAATAAAATCAGTATCTTTACTATAGAATTACCTGGAGAGAAATTCCTAATCTCACGCTGGCCAAAGTTCAGGAATTTTTTAAAGAGAACGATGGCAAAACAAAATCACATTATCATTTTGTTTTGATGATACACATCAACATCGCTCATTCTTTTAACAAGAAAGTTAAAAAGTCTAGAGGTAATTGTTGTAAATCAAAAA
>JAGKWN010000148.1 GCA_021151805.1 Cytophagaceae bacterium
TCCGGCTGTTAAATTTATTAATATCAACATTTCTGATTTAGTGGTAATTATGATATGGAAAAACTAAATTATATAAAATAAAAAGTTTTGAATTGTGAAAAATATATTATATGCGATGTAATAAAACAGGCAGTATTCAATAAAAAAAACTCCGGTTGCTATAACCGGAGTTTTAGTTTTATAAGTAACAAACAAGAATTTAGTATCTGTATTCGTCGTTTTTGTATGGGCCATCTACTTTTACACCGATGTAAGCAGCCTGATCAGGAGATAAAACGTCTAATTCAACATCAATTTTAGCCAAATGTAAACGTGCTACTTTTTCATCCAGTGATTTAGGTAAAGTATATACCTTATTTTCATACTTAGATGAATTTTCCCATAATTCTAACTGAGCAATTACCTGGTTAGAGAATGAGCTTGACATTACAAATGAAGGGTGACCTGTTGCACAACCAAGGTTAACCAAACGGCCTTCAGCAAGAATGATTACATCATGACCATCAACATTGTAAATATCAACCTGAGGCTTAACAGTAACTTTTGTTGAACCGTAGTTTTTGTTCAACCAAGCCATATCAATTTCATTGTCGAAGTGACCGATGTTACAAACGATCGCTTTGTCTTTCATTGATTTGAAATGCTCGCCAGTAATGATGTTTTTGTTACCTGTAGCAGTAACAACGATATCTGCACGTTTAACAGCGTCAGACATTTTCTTCACTTCATAACCGTCCATAGCAGCCTGTAATGCACAAATCGGATCGATTTCAGTAACAAGTACACGAGCACCAGCACCTCTTAATGAAGCAGCAGATCCTTTTCCTACGTCACCGTAACCAGCTACAACAGCAACTTTACCAGCCATCATAACATCAGTAGCACGACGGATACTGTCTACTAAAGATTCTTTACAACCGTATTTGTTGTCGAATTTAGATTTAGTAACTGAATCATTGATGTTGATTGCAGGCAATACCAATGTGCCATTGCGCTCTCTGTCTTTCAGACGAAGTACGCCAGTAGTTGTTTCTTCAGAGATACCACGGATATCTTTTACCAATTCAGGGAAACGGTCTAATACCATGTTTGTTAAATCACCACCATCATCCAGGATCATGTTCAATGGTTTGCGATCTTCACCGAAGAATAATGTTTGCTCAATACACCAGTCAAATTCCTGCTCGTTCATACCTTTCCATGCATAAACAGAAATTCCTGCAGCAGCAATAGCAGCTGCAGCATGATCCTGTGTAGAGAATATATTACAAGAAGACCAGGTAACCTCAGCACCTAGTTCGATCAATGTTTCGATCAAAACGGCAGTCTGGATTGTCATATGCAAACAACCTGCAACACGCGCACCTTTTAACGGTTTTGAAGGGCCGAATTCTTTACGGATTGACATTAGACCTGGCATTTCAGCCTCCGCTAATTCAATTTCTTTTCTTCCCCACGCAGCAAGTGAGATGTCTTTTACTTTGTATTTTACAAATGTGTCTACCATTTTTTTAGAAATTTTCCTTTTTGATAATTGTACAAATATAATTTATAAACCCTTGAAGTTCAAATGTTGTTTCAAAATCGAAAAATTTGGTTTTTTATTCTATTTGGAAGGTCTTGTTTAGATTTTTTTACTTAAAATGTTGTAAAAATGCTTCTTTAAAAGACTTTCTTTTGCCCGGGCATATGATTATTCATTTGTTGCTGCATAAAATCAACCTGCTCTTTGAGAAGTCTGAATGGATTAAATCTAAAACCGGCAAAAATCTGATAAGTGATTTGTGTGCCTTGGTTATAAACCGGAGTGTATTGCTGATGATAGCTTTCTCCGCCGGCATTGAGACTGCATCCTGTAAAAAAAGACCTGCCATTGTAACCAATTGCAAATCTGCTTTCCCAGCCAATAATAAGGTTGTTCTGGGTATTGGATACTTTGGCAGTATAAAAATCTGTTGTGATTTTCGAGCCCAGATAACCCATATAAGGCGTTAAACCCAGAGACAGATAAAAATATTTCCGGATTACAAAGACGTATCTGTAGCCTATGCCCAAATTTATTTCAAAGTTGTTTGAACGTTGTGTGGTTTGTGTGGGTGAAGCTTCGGATTTATCATTCATAATGTAAAAGCGGTATTTCGACAATACGATGAAGCCTCCTGTACTCTTTAATTGGCGGTCTGTCTGCGTGGATAATGCCCTTAATGACAATCTCGGATTAAAGGAATAGCCACTTGAGCCTTCAAACCCGGTATATTTCAGATTTGGAAACTGTACATATGGATCACCAGTTTTCCAGGATGTATTATAATCTTTCGTATTATTTAAAAAATATCCCCTGACACATGAATATCCTACAGATTGAAAAAAATGTCTGAAAATTAATTCCATACCCAAAGCAAATTCTTTGGTTTTGCCTTTAGATTCAATATCCCCGTTTCCGGGCAAAAAATCAGGTGCAATCCGGAAGCTTCCTGATATAAATCTATAATTAAATCCAAACCTGGCATATGTTGCAGTATTTGGATAAAGCTCAATAGGCGGTGCCGAAGGTGAAATCACAGTAAAGGTTTCAGTTGCATTGTTTATTGATGCTTTGATGCCTAAATAGTTATCCATTCGTTCAATATATCCATTTTCAACTTCTTCCTTTAATGAGTCTTTTAATTGGGCATAAGAAGTTAATGGAATAACAATAGCCAGTACCAGCATTGTTAGCAAACGCAATACAGAAGTATCAGACGGAAAAATATTGGTTAATATATTCATTTTCTCAAGTAAGCCCCTGAAATCATTTGTTAACGAAACCGCACTTCTTTAAACTGATACCTACTAATCTTGCCGGACTCTTTTTCAATAACTATGGTTCCGTTGTGTTCAACATTTCTGATATATCCCATAAAATCGCCTTCCGTATCCTGATAGGCGTGCAAGGTATTGAATGCATATAAACTTTCCAGATACAGTACCAATAATTTTTCCTTATTATCTGCAATAAGCATGAGGTAATAAGCTTCAATCGATTCGCCCAGATGCTCCAGCACCTGCTGCAAAGAGAAGCCCTGGCCGCATTCAAGCATCATGGACGTTGCTGCTGGCAACTGAAAAGACGTCTGGTTAACATTTAATCCGATTCCCATAACAATAGAAGAAACCAGCTCGCCGCGAAGGGAATTTTCGATCAGGATGCCACAAACTTTTTTATCTTCGATGTAGATATCATTGGGCCACTTTACGCTGATTTTTTTTTCGGGAAGAAAATGCCGCAGCGTTTTTGCTATCGCTAAAGAAGCTACTATATTTAAGTAGAAGGAATCGGCGATGGGTAGGTGTTCCGGATATAAAATCAAAGAAAATGTCAGGTTGGCCTGGGGTTCACTATGCCACGAATTTCCTTGCTGTCCGCGGCCGGCAGTTTGCTCGTTTGTAATGACAATCAAACCATTAACAGCCATTTTGCTTCTGATAAGCAAGCCCGCTTCTGTATTGGTTGAATGACAGCTTGGCAGAAAGTGGATACTTTTACCCGTGAATTTGGTATTGGCTAAGTTATTGTACAATGAAATTCTTAATTTTAAGTTAAATTTCGGTAAATAGTATCAAATTCGGGTGATAGAAACAAAAAATAAAACGAAAAAAGCATCATTGGCGGACTTGATCGTTGAGGGAATGCAGGAAAAAAAAGCTCAGAACATCACTGTAATTGACTTAAGAAAATTAAAAGAGGCTGTAGCGGATTATTTTATCATTTGTTCTGCAAATTCAGATACCCAGGCAGATTCTATTCATGACTCAATCGACGAAATCGTTTTTGTAAACCAGAAACTACATCCATGGAGGACAGAAGGGGACAAACAGAAGGAATGGATTATTGTTGACTATGGAGATGTGGTTGCACACATTTTCAGAAAAGATAAAAGACCCTTTTATAACCTTGAAGAGTTATGGGGCGACGGGATCATTACCAAAATTGAAAATTTAGATTAGTATTTATTCTTAAAGGATAGAAATATATGAGTGTACCAGAGGATCAAAAAAAGAAGAAAAGTCCAATACCTAATCCATCACAAAAAACAAATTATCAGATTTTCCTGATTAGCATACTAATATTGGTTGTTGCGGCTATCGCATTCTTCAGCAATAATGGTGGTGCACACAAAGTGACGAAGAATAAATTTTATGATATGGTTTTGAAGCATGACGTCGAAAAGATCATGCTTGTGAACGATCGTATCGTGGAGATCACTTTGAACAAGGAAGCTATTGAAAGCGGCAGATATGACGACTTGCTGAAAAGAAACAAGAGTCCGCTTTCGGGCATGTCTTCCGGGCCTCAGTTCCAGTTTGAGATACCACGTTCATATGACCTGGAAGATAATTACGAGAAGTTTTTAAATGAACATAAAATCCCTGAAAAGGAACGTGTGCATATTGAAGTGGATAGCGACAGGGCTGAAGTTACGAGCCAATTGTTCCAGCTTGCATTCTGGATATTAATATTTGTCGGCAGCTGGTTTTTATTCAGACGTGTATCTGGCGGTGGTGCAGGTGGACAGATTTTCAATATCGGAAAATCCAAAGCAGCATTGTTTGATCAGGACAATAAAGTAAAAATAACATTTGCAGATGTAGCAGGTCTGGATGAAGCAAAAGAAGAAGTGAAAGAGATTGTTGATTTCCTGCGCTTCCCGACAAAGTTCACCAAGCTTGGTGGTAAGATACCGAAAGGCGCATTATTGGTAGGCCCTCCGGGTACTGGTAAAACATTGCTTGCGAAAGCTGTTGCCGGTGAAGCAGGTGTGCCGTTCTTCTCTTTATCAGGTTCTGATTTCGTAGAAATGTTTGTAGGGGTAGGTGCTGCACGTGTGCGTGACTTATTTAAACAAGCGAAAGAAAAAGCTCCTTGTATTATCTTCATTGATGAGATTGATGCAATCGGTCGTATGAGAGGCAAAGGTGGTCCAATGCCGGGTTCAAACGACGAGCGTGAAAATACATTGAACTCACTATTGGTTGAGATGGATGGTTTCGGAACAGATTCAGGTGTGATCATTCTGGCGGCAACCAACCGTCCGGATGTATTGGATGCTGCATTGCTTCGTCCGGGTCGTTTTGACCGGATGATCAGTATTGATAAACCGGATATCGTTGGCAGAGAGCAGATCTTTAAAGTGCATTTGAGACCATTGAAACTGGGACCTGATGTAGATGCGAAGAAAATTGCTGCACAGACTCCAGGCTTTGCAGGTGCTGAGATCATGAACGTGTGTAACGAGGCTGCATTGATTGCTGCCCGCAGAGATAAAACGGAAATTGATATGCAGGATTTTCAGGATGCGATTGATCGTGTAATCGGTGGTCTTGAAAAGAAAACAAAAATCATTTCTCCGGAAGAAAAGAAAATCGTTGCTTACCACGAAGCTGGTCACGCAGTGGCAGGTTGGTTCCTGGAGCATGCAGATCCATTGGTGAAAGTAAGTATCGTGCCTCGTGGTATTGCAGCTTTAGGTTACGCGCAGTATTTACCGAAAGAACAATTCCTATATACGGTTGAACAATTAACGGATGAGATGTGTATGGCACTTGGCGGCCGTGCTGCAGAAGATATCATCTTTGGTAAAATTTCTACCGGTGCACTAAGCGATCTTGAACGTATTACGAAAATGGCGTACGGCATGGTTTCCATCTACGGTATGAACGATAAGATTGGAAACATTTCTTTCTACGATTCCAAAGGCGGCGAGTATTCATTCAATAAACCATACTCTGAATCAACAGCACAAACGATTGATGAAGAAGTGCGCAATATTGTAAATGAGGCATATCAGAGAACGAAGAAATTGTTGATGGAGAAACATGCGGACCTTGAAATTGTAGCGAAGCAATTGTTAGAGAAAGAAATTCTTTTCCAGACAGATCTTGAAAAACTGATCGGCAAACGCCCTTTTGAAGCAGAAACAACTTATCAGGCATTTACAAATAAAGTAGATTCCCCTCAGCCAATGCCGGATGTCATTCCTGATCCTGCTAAGCAGGAAGGTAATGAAGGTTCGTCAACGTATTCAAGAAACGAAGGTAATTACAATAAATAATCTTCTTAATGGCTCTTAATCCTTCCAAAGAAGCAATTTTAAAAAGAATTCGTCAGGGACTTACCCGTAGAAACACGCTACCGACTGAACCGAATTTTACAGCAGATATTTATACAAAGTCTGAAGAAGAAGACTTGTCTGTGATATTTGCGCACCAGTTTCTGCACCACAAAGGCGAATTTTACTTTGTAGAAAACGAAACGGAATTGTGTGCAGAAATTTCTAAGGTAGCTTCCATAAAGGGATTCAAAAATATTTTTGTCTGGGAGAAAGCATTGATCGACATGCTTTCTCCTTCGGCATTATCATTTGAAACAAGCGAGAAAAATTTTACAGAAGCTGGTGTTGGGATCACAACCTGTGATGCATTGATTGCGCGTACAGGTAGTGTACTGATTAGTTCGGCTGAATTATCAGGAAGACGTTTATCCATCTATCCGCACATTCATGTGGTGATTGCAAAAACATCACAGTTGGTCTACGATATAAAGGATGGCCTGGAGAAAATGAAAGCACAGTACGGAGCAAACCTGCCTTCTATGATTTGTCTGGAAACAGGGCCGAGTCGTACGGCTGATATTGAGAAAACACTTGTGTTGGGTGCGCATGGCCCAAAAGAATTACTAGTCTTTTTAATCGATGATTCGTCAAATTGAGTCTGTACAGGCAGATAAAAAAATATATTTCCTGTCTGATTTTCATTTAGGCGTACCTACAGAGGAAGAAAGTCTGAAAAGAGAAAGAAAGATTATTCGCTTTCTTGATTCTATTACTCCTCAGGCACAAGCCATTTTTTTGCTGGGCGATATCTTCGACTTCTGGTTTGAATACAAACATGTTATTCCCAAAGGATTTGTTCGTTTGCAAGGCAAGATCGCGCAACTCACAGATGCAGGCATTCCTGTATATGTATACACCGGCAACCATGATCTGTGGATGTTTGGCTACCTGGATAAAGAATTGGGTGTAACGGTTTTTCATAAGCCGATAGATTGGGAAATCTGCGGTAAGAAATTTCTGATCGGCCATGGTGATGGGCTGGGGCCTGGAGACACCGTATATAAGCTTACTAAAAAAGTATTTGTGAACCCCTTTTTTCAATGGGTGTTTAAAATGACACCACCAGCTATTGGCATGGGAATCGCAAAATTCTGGTCCGGAAAGAGCCGTCAGCATAATTCCGACGATCGTTTTTTTGAAGAAAAAGAGTTTTTATGGCAATATTGTCAGCAGCAAAACGTCATTAAAGAGAGGGATTACTATATATTCGGACATCGCCATTTACCCTTGGATCTAAAGGTAGGAGAGCATGCCAGGTATGTAAATATCGGAGATTGGATTATCTTTAATACTTATGCAGAATTTGATGGCCATACGCTAAAACTCATATCATGGAACGAATCAGCCGATTTACAATAGTTCTTTTTTTATTTTTATGTTATCACCTGAGTGATGCTCAGGTATTGAAGGCATTAAACACAGTTAAGATTCCGGGGCATATCGGCTGCATCTCTTCCGATCCATATGAATTTGTTTATTTATCGGATGTCAATGGAAATATTTATAAGATCGATTCGTTAGGTAAGCAGTTTGTGATGGCATCACCTCCAAGACGTGGCCAGATAACATCTATTGAAGCCTATCGCAATGTCAATATATTCGTGTTCTATAGCGAATACCAGGTATATTATTATTACGATCGCTTTCTGAATCAATCCCAATCGTTAACATTCGCTAACACGGATATTGGTTTTGCACGTATTGCAACACCATCTCTGGATCAGAATGTGTGGTTGGTAGACGATCAGGATTTTAGTTTGAAAAAATATAATTCAACCTATTTTTCAATAGATATTAAAACACCGCTGGATCTGATCATTGATCCCGAACAATACAACATGAATTTCATGCGCGAGTATCAGAATTTATTATTTATAAATGATGCGAACTCAGGCGTATTAATATTTGATAACATGGGGAATTATAAAACCCGCATACCTGTGAAAGACCTTAATTATATAAGCTTTTCAGGAGATGACCTGGTATATGTAAAAGATGGAAGTTTATATTTAATTAATATATATACTTATAAAGAACGGAAATATACAAATGCTTTATTGAAAGATGCAACTTCTGCAATTCTCATTAAAAATCAATTATATGTTACGGTTAAGGATACTTTGTTTATTTATTTTTTCAAAGAGAATTAATTAACTAGTAGGG
>JAGKWN010000023.1 GCA_021151805.1 Cytophagaceae bacterium
TGTCAGAATAGTGAACTCGAAGTATTAACGAGGGAAATTCATTCTATAGACAAGGATGATTCTAACAATGATCTAACTGTTTTGAAAATCAAATTGATTCAACTAACAAATGTTGTTTCGAGAATATGCCATATTTTGTCGGCTGATGAATATGATTCTTTGATTTTAAGATTAAATATTATAGATACTCTATTTCAAAAGAGTAGAATGTGGCTAGGTGATTCAGGCAAATCAATAGGAGAATGCATTTTACTTTTGGAGTCAGTAATTAACAAATTCGCTACGCAAAAATCAGAAAAAAGCATTAAACTAAATGCTTTGATGAGTCAAAATAGTTATGATTATATTATTTGTCCAACAGAAGATGAAGCGCAAAGCTTACGAAATTTTTTTATACAAAATTCTCAAATACGAATTATTTCTATAGCTGATCTAAATGATAATTTACTCTCACATAAGCCTATAAAAGCTGCTATAACAGGCTGGGCAAAATCAAATAATATTAATCGAATTCTTTCCTGTTTTTTACTTTCAGAGCTTACATTAATATTTTATGAATTCGAAAATGGATATTATAATTCATTGCTAAGAAGAAATAGGAGATTAAACGATAATGTAAAATCAACTTTCAGTATCAAGGAAGGATTATTTTCTCATAGTGCATTAATATCTAAAGAGGCTAATGGATATATTTCATTTGAAGATATTCATGAAAAAACAAACGAAAATGTATTCGATATTTTAGATCTGGAATTACGAATTGATAATGCACAATACTCAAAGTATATCGCAAAAGAAAATTCAAGCGAAAGTATAAAAGCAAAGAGAATAGATTTTACAGATGATTTTTTCATGTACTCAAGTGAATCCCATAAATTTTTGGTAATAAGTGGTTTGTTTGAAAACAATTCAGAAAAGGTAAGTATTCATAGAAGAAAAATAGATGCTATTAAGCCAGGCGATGTGATTGCTCTTATAAATACTGACCGAGATATTTTAGCTGAATTAGTTGAAAAAACGACTTCTAAGAAAGATTTAGAAGCTGTAAAACAGTGGATAGATTTATGGAAAAAATTACTTAAAGAATATTATGCATCAATTGGACATGATTTCAAAAGATTAGTCGAGGATTTGAGAATAAACCACTGCGAGAAACATCCTCTTACAATCAAGGCTTGGTTACAAGATGAAAACCGGATTGGCCCTGATGATAATTCAGATCTAATTAGTATTGCATTACTAACCAATTCAGATCTTTTGAATTCTAATATTACTAAGGTAAGGGATTCGATACGTAAAATGACAGGATGGCGAATGAAAGCATCTGACTTCATTACTGAAAAAATTAAACAACAAATCTTTGAATTGGCAGATAGGACAATTATTGGTGAAAGGGTAGTTATAGAAGGTCTAGGGAGTGTATTTGTCTTAAAAGTCATTGAGATTTCCCCTATTTGGGAGAATATCGATGCTCGACATCATAATAAACTTTTACAAAAAGAAAAAATGTAATGGCAAAAATGTTACCTCCATATATTGATAGAAGTTGTAAGAGCACAGCTGAAAAAATGATTTTTGAAACTCTGAAAAAAAGTTCTTTTACAAAAGATTGGGTTGTATTGCATTCACTTAACCTTTCACAGCATACTGTTCGTTTATATGGTGAGATTGACTTTCTGATCTTAATTCCTAATGGAGGAATATATGTGATGGAGGTGAAAGGTGGTGATGTGAAATGTAAAGATGGAGTCTGGTATTTTACAGATAGATATGGAAATGTAAATAGGAATAAAAGCCCTTTTAATCAAGCCAGAGATGCTATGTTTTCTTTGCTGGCTGCCGTAGAAAAAGAATTTGGTAAAGGTCATAAATTAACAAGAGTTCTGTCTGGTTTTTTCTGTGCATTCCCGCAAATGAGCTTTGATAAGCACAGTGTTGAATATGAATCGTGGCAAATCCTTGATGAGACTTCTATTCAGAATGGGATAGAAGTGTTTTTTCAGAATTTGACTAATAGATTTATTGACAAACATAAAGGTCAAAAATGGTTTTCAGAAAGAGAATCTTTACCAGATGTTAATGATTTAAATATTCTTTGTGATTTTTTCAGAGGTGACTTTGAAAGAGTACGCACTGCGAAAGAAAGATTATCAGAATTTGATAGAGCTGTTAAAAAGTATACAGAAGAGCAATACAGAGTTCTAGATTCATTTACAAATCATAATGAAAGATGCCTTATACAAGGTAGTGCAGGAACAGGAAAAACAATGATTGCTATTGAATCTGCGATTAGAGAAGCTGCGCAAGGGAAAACTGTTTTTTTAACATGTTACAATAGATTGATTGGTGAATGGATGCAGAAACAAACTGAAGATTGGAGAGATAAAATTACAGTTTCAAGCTTGCATAGTTTTTTATTTAAGCAATTAGAAGGATTTGAGTATGATACGTCGCAGAATAACAAACAGGATTTTTATAATAAGTATCTACCACTTTTGTTGAAAGAGTTATATCTGAAAGGAATAAATAAAAAGTTTGATAAGTTAATTATTGATGAAGGGCAAGATTTAATAAGATCAGAGTATCTTTCTTTATTTGATTCTATGTTAAATGGTGGATTACAAAATGGTCGATGGGAAATTTATGGAGATTTTGAAAGACAAGCTATTTATGCCCAGGTTTCAAGAGATCGAATGATCGATTTGCTTAAAGATTCAGGACAACATTCTAATTATTTATTAAAAGTTAATTGCCGAAATACGAAGCAAATAGGTGAAGAGACTTCTTTGATTTCAGGGTTTGACACACCTCCTTTTTTATTGGAATATTTAGAGGGAATTCCTGTAGAATATATTTTTTATAATGATAGGGTCAATCAAAGACAAATACTTATTGAACAGCTTGAAAAATTTTCGAACAATAATATACCTATTAATGAGTTGGTAATTATTTCTCCTAAGAAAATTGAATCCTCTTGTATCGAATCAATTCCTGGTTATACAATTAAGGAAATTAAAAACTGTAATGAACCTTCTTCTCTTATAACTTACTACAATTTTGCAACTATTCAATCTTATAAAGGAATGGAGTGTAATTATGTTGTAATTACAGATGTTGAACATTTATCAACTGAAATTGCAAAATCTTTACTATATGTTGGAATGAGCAGAGCCAAATATGGCCTAGTACTTTTAATTGCGGAATCAATGCGAGGAGAGTACAGAGAAATTCTTAGAAAAAAACTAAACTAGAATGAGAGTCGATATTTTAAAATTTATAAAAAAGGAACTTATAGGACCAGATCCTATTAAGCCACACATTCAAGGAAATGGTGAAGAAATTCTGATAAATGAGCCACCAAGATTGAGGTATGGCGCAGGTGTACTTTTTCCTAAAGCGGCCACTATTGAAAAAATAGATTCAAATACCAGAGAGGAGGAAAATGTATTAGAGAAAGCGGAAGATGAAAACAGTGGAGTTGATGACCCGGTTAAGTTAGAAGCTAGTACAGTGCCCGATGATATGACAGAAGATTTTGAAGAAGAAATTGGACTTGCAAACTCATTTCTTCCTTCTGCAATGGGCTTCAGCTGTTTGGCTATAATTCCTAAAGATGGATTTACTGTAAAAGTGAATCTTGGAGCTTATGAAATAAAGGATTATAACTATCAAAAGGAAGATGGTACTATCGGTAAAAGAAATGCTTATTATCGAATTCCTCTTGATCAGGAATTGAAAATTAATGCTTCTGAAATTCCTATTGATTCTGGGAAATCCATAGATAAACGATTAATTGATATTAATGGAAAAGAACTTAAGATCAAATTAAATATTCGGAACAGAACACACGGAGCTACTTCAGATAAAAATATTCATTTGCTCACATTCACTCTTATAAATATTAATAGTGGAGGAACAGAACATATTAATAATGAGGATTGCTTCTTTCAAGTGTCCTTTTCAGTAAATGCAGATGAAAACTGTTTTTCCCCTTACAAAGTAGCAGCATCAAAAACGGATAAAGATGATGAAAAGTCTAATCTACTTTTGTTTAGGAATAAAAAAACTTTTGCTGTAGGTCATGGTTGTTCACCGTCATGGAATGACAATGATATTGATTTTACGAATTCTATTGTTTCTGAATCTATACCTGTCTATGAAATAAAACCAATTGTTCCGAATGAGTTAAAAAATATTGAATTAAAAATGTTTGACTTAAGTGATTTGTCAAATAAAGATATCTCTTCTAATCTTGAAAAACTTATTTCAGAGTATGGAACATGGATTGACTCTCAAGAAGAAATAGCAAATAATGAGTTGCAAGACGAGCTTTTAGAAACAGCTTTACGTCACATCAAGAGTTGTCGTTTATGTTTACAACGAATGAAAGAAGGTGTAGAATTACTTAATAATAATGATAAAGTTAACCGTGCTTTTAGATTAATGAATCGAGCAATGTTGCTACAACAACTACACTATAGTATTGATACAAGAAATTGGATTATAGATCGTGGCATCATTACAGGTTTAAAAGCAGCAATAATCCCCAATATAAATGATAATTCAACTTGGAAACAAGGACTTGGAGCTTGGAGACCTTTTCAGTTAGCCTTCATAATAATGAATCTTAATGCAATGTTTGATTCAGATCATGGAGATAGAAAAATGGTTGATCTAATTTGGTTCCCCACTGGTGGAGGTAAAACCGAAGCATACTTAGGATTATCAGCATTTACAATTTTCCTTAAACGATTAAAAGATAAAAACGATTCAGGTACAACTGTATTGATGCGTTACACACTTAGATTGCTTACAGCTCAGCAATTTCACAGGGCAGCTTCATTGATCTGTGCATGTGATAAGATTAGAAAAGAAAACGAAGATGAGTTGGGAATGGATAGGATTTCAATTGGCCTTTGGGTAGGAGAATTGACTCCAAACAAAAGAGATCAAGGAAGAAAGGCTTTTCAACTAATGGACCAAGGCAGAGAAGAGGAAAATCCTTTTATCGTTTTGAAATGCCCATGGTGCGGTGCGCAAATGGGTTATTTAAAAGATGCAAAGGTAAATAAAGTCAAAGGCTATAAACGCAGAAAAATTGGAACACACGAAACAATTGTTTACCAATGTGATAATCTGCAATGCGATTTTTCAAAGACTGATTTTAATCTGCCGCTAATTGTAATTGACGAGGACATTTATGACAGACCTCCTTCTCTTTTAATTGGAACAGTTGATAAGTTTGCTATGCTTACATGGCGCCCAGAAGCTAAGTCTATTTTTGGCTTTAGAGATAATGAAAGGATATTTTCACCACCAGAGTTAATTATTCAAGATGAGTTGCATTTAATTTCAGGTCCATTAGGTTCAATGGTTGGATTGTATGAAACAATGATAGAAGAGCTTTGTACTGTAAATAACATTAAACCCAAAATTGTCGCATCATCAGCTACAATAAGTAGAGCTAAAGAACAAATTAATTCACTTTATGGAAGAGGAACTGATAATGTGAATATTTTTCCTGCTCAATGTTTGAATGCAGGCGATTCTTTTTTCGCGTATGAAGATCGATTAAGCACTGGGAGAATCTATGCTGGTATATTTGCTTCTGCATTGCCTTCTCATGCAACTGCACAAGTAAGAATGCTATCCTCTTTATTGCAATCTGTAAAATCAATTCCTGTTTCAGATGAAAAAGACAGAGATCCTTATTGGACTGTGTTAACATACTTCAATAGCATTCGGGAATTAGGTCATGCTGCTACACTTATTCGTGCAGATATTAGAGAGTACATGAATTCAATTTGGATTCGTAAATCAATTAAGAATGAAGAAAGAAGATTCATTAACAGAGATATCGAATTGACTAGTCGTATAAATGGAAATGACATTCCTGAATATCTTGAGCAACTTTCAAAATCATGGACAGGTGATAAGTCTGAGTATCCAGTGGATGTGTGCCTTGCGACAAACATGATCTCTGTTGGGGTTGATATTCCAAGATTAGGATTGATGACAGTAATAGGTCAGCCTAAAACAACATCAGAATATATTCAAACAACAAGCCGTGTAGGACGTTCGAAGAAAGGCCCAGGACTTGTTTTTACAATTTATAATTGCTCAAAACCAAGAGATCGTTCACACTTTGAACACTTTCAGGAATACCATTCAAAAATATACAGTAAGGTTGAACCAACAAGCGTTACACCATTTTCAGCCCCTGCAAGAGAAAGAGCATTGCATGCAATACTTGTTGGTTTAATTAGATTTTATTCAACAAACGAAAGCTCTAGTACTCCAAAACCATTTCCTCAAAAAGATGTTATAGAAAGAGTAACACAAATAATTTGCGATAGAGTTAATTTAATAGATGAAGAGGAGTATGAGAAAACTTTATCTTTGATTGAAGAAAAACTAGAATATTGGAAAAATGAATTGCCACTGGTATATGGCTCATTCGGACAACAAACAAACATACCTTTAATGTATCCAGCGGGAACTAATCCCTCTGAGGATATACAAGAGCGAGCATGGGCAACACCAACATCAATGAGGAATGTTGATTCAACCTGTGACGCATATGTTATACCAGCTGAATATATAAACATAGATAATAATTAAGTTATGCCAGCAAAAAAGCCAATTAGAAGATCTCAACTAATTTCACCATGGGGAGTTGGTCAGATGATAAACTTTCCAAAGGATGAGTCATTAATGGTCGTTGGACTTGACATGTGGGAGGAAAAATTTAGGACCATTTCAGAAATAGAAGAATTTAAGGTTAAAGAAGAACGATTAGCAAAAAGACTAGGAGTAAAAGAATTTAGATTACCTCCTGATTTTAGAGATTCTGGACAAGGTATTACAAATCACTCGTTAAAAATACCATTTGTAAGATTTCCCAGATGGCATTATTGTACGCGATGTGGACATATGGAAAAAATTTCAATTTATGATTCACAAAAACCAACATGTTCTGGAATTTCTTTTGCTTCAGGAAGATCATGTAGTGATATTCCTGAGAGGAAAAGACAGCGTTTAATACCTGTTCGTTTTATTGCAATATGCTCTGATGGACATATTGAGGATTTCCCTTTCATGCAATGGGTACATGAGGGAGTGGTACCTGATGGTACCCATAATTTAAGGCTTAGAGCTGGAAGAAGTTCAGGAACGTTATCCGGTATAGAAATTACTTGTAGTTGTGATGCACATAAAACCATGGCTGGTGCATTTAATGAACAGTCTCTAACAAGGATCGGAATCACTTGTTCCGGTGGGAAACCATGGGTAGGACAGGAAGCGGATAGAAATAATACTACACATTGTGGACAACATCTGATAGTAGTTCAGAAAGGGGCATCAAATGTTTATTTTTCACAGGTTCGTAGTTCTATTTATTTGCCTCAATGGGAAAAATCAATTGATAGAAAAATTATAGAAGTATTAGAAAAAAACTGGATTTTGCTCTCTTCTGGACTTGTGAATGGAGAATTTGATAAAATGAGATTTGAATTTGTAGCAGAGCAAAAATTTAATCCAGAAAAAAAAGATTATTATACCGAGAAACTATTAGAGGCGGCAAAAGTTAGACAATCAGGTGCAGATTTAAATGAATTTGGAGATGAGGAAGAGAGATACAGAAAGGTAGAGTATAAATATATGGTTGAAGGTGCTGGTTGGGAAAATGAAGATTTTTATTGTGAGAAAGTTTTATCAGACCAATACGATTCTAATTCTTATAACCCCTTTATTAAAGCTGGTTTTTCTAGTATAGGATTGTTACATAAATTGAGAGAAACGCGCGCGTTTACGGGATTTTCCAGATGGCTTCCAGATGATGGTAAATCTTTAGTAGAAAAAAAGAATTTCATTAAGCTAGGACAAAAAATAGAATGGCTACCAGCAATCGTTGTAAGAGGGGAGGGCGTATTTTTCGAATTTGATAACAAACGCTTAAAGGAATGGGCGAATAATAATGAAATCAAAAGTAGAGTAAAATTCTTGTCTGATAATTATAACAAGCCTCGAGAAGCAAAAAGCCAGAAACGAAGAGAGATTAATCCAGAGTTTGTATTAATTCACACATTTGCTCATCTGATTATAAATCAGTTTAGTTATGAATGTGGATACGGAAGTTCTTCTTTGAGAGAAAGGATTTATTGTAGCATAGAATCTTCTATAGATTCTATGAATGGAGTTTTGATTTATACTGCTTCAGGTGATTCGGAAGGTTCTTTAGGAGGGCTCGTTAGGCAAGGTAAGCCAGGTAACCTTGAAACCATTGTTTATAATGCAATTGAAAATGCAAGATGGTGCTCAAGTGATCCAGTATGTATAGATAGTCATGGACAAGGACCAAATTCTTGTAATCTAGCTGCATGTCATAATTGTTCATTGCTACCTGAAACTTGTTGTGAAGAGTCAAATATGTTATTAGACCGTGCAATGATTATTGGAACACTAGATAATCCTTCAATCGGTTATTTTAATTTCTGAGAAATATTTGAAAAATATTCCACCTTTTTTTTAAGGCATCTTGTGAAAGATAAAAATCAGGTTTGTTAATTTTAATTTTGGTTCCTTGATGTTCTTGATAATGTGTTCTTATTAACGGATGGATATCAATTTCCAATGTTTCTGGATTAATTCCAATGAGGTTTAAATCAAACAATCTATGCAAATCAATACGTAATAAAAGACCATTTTGGGGATGATGGTCTTTTTTTCCTCTATATGGGTTTATATGGCTAGCCTCTATAGTTTGCGGAAGATCTATTCCAGATATCATGCAGTAGGAGCCATGGATTTTTATTAGTGTATTGCGAAATTCTACTTGTCCTTGTCTGCTCTTGACAAACATTGGTTTTATTGGCCTTTCATCTTTTTCCACTATTTTATACTCCGCCAAATTATTTATGGAATATGATTCATCAGGTTCTAATGTTAACAAAACGCTTTGTAATGGAATATTTGTAGTAGCGAATAGATTATCAATTAAATCAATTTTTGCAGGTTGAATAGAATAATATTTATTTCTTTTAATGTAAAAATTATCAAGAATTTTAACAGATTTATGAAGGCTAGAGGCTTTAAACGTCGACTTGTAATTAGCAATATACTCGTCAACAATTATGTTTTCTTCAATTGGTTCATCAAATTCATGCTTTTTGCGACATTTGTATTTTGGATTTTTAGATTCTCTTTTATAATGTTCTTGAGTATTACAAATAGGACATCTATATCTAATCTTTGGAATATTTTTAACAAGGTCTATTGAAGTTATGATGGCATGGCCTAGTACAAACTTTTTATTTACAATAACGACAATATCACCAGTTTTTATTTTATCATGATTTTTTACATTTGTATCAAATACATAATGTGATATTGGATCATCTGGATAGCCTTTATTGCCTCCAAATGAACTTTCAGATCCTTTTGTTTTTAGAATCCATAATTTTTGGGTAGACATATCATCTAGAATTAATAATTTCTTTCTCACCCCTCCACCAATTCTTTCACTTCAACTTCCAGCGCCTGTGCTACCTGCAGCAGGGTGGCAATGGTGCAGTTGAGTTCGCCGTTCTCCAGCCTTACGATCTGGCTGCGGGCGATGCCCGATTCGTCGCTCAATGCATACTGAGATAAACCCTTTGCTTCACGCAAGGCTTTCACCTTTTTACCCAGGGCTTTTAAAAGTTTCTCTTTTGTCATTGGCATAAATCAAAAGTCGACAGATTTATGCATTTTAATAGTCCTATGTGTAGGACTATTAAAAAATATGTGTATCTTTCGATCACAAATATGTAAAGGTTCTGTCGTGCATTTTTTTTTCACTGGCAACCTATTTTCTGCATTGTAACACTATGGAAACAAATACTGCTAATCATCAAAAAAGAGAGGTTGTGACGCTGCTGCTGGCAGACATGCGCAACACACGCCTGATACATGGCCTGAATGCCGTGGGTTTGAAAACAGATACTTTTTATACCTGTTTAACCGATCTCATTCTGTATCGGATGGGTTTCAGCAATCATGCCGACGATGCTCTGGGCTTCTGGTATAAAGATCTTTTATATCAGACGATCGACCGGGATCAGATGGAATATGCGTACAATGAGCGCAAGCTGGCTGAAGAATTATACCATAAGCTGCTGCTGAAAAAAGAAATGCTGCAGGGAAAAAAATCTGCTGCGGATTCTGTGTGGGCGAAACTGAAAAAATGGATGCGGATGTAAATCCTGTTCCTGCTGCATGCACAGCAGGAACAGGTTGAGCTGTTATTCGATGATCATGCCGCCGGTCTCGCTGGCGTGCTTGTGCAGGTTGGCATAGATGCCGCCTTTGGCAAGTAGTTCTTCGTGCGTGCCCTGTTCTTTGATCTCGCCTTTGTCGAGCACCAGGATCAGGTCTGCATGGCGGATGGTGCTTAAGCGGTGTGCAATCACAATGGAAGTCCGTTCTTTCATCAGATTGTTCAGCGCTTCCTGTACCAGTTTTTCAGATTCGTTGTCGAGGGCAGAAGTTGCTTCATCGAGGATCAGGATATCCGGGTTCTTCAATACCGCGCGTGCGATACTCAAACGCTGACGCTGTCCGCCGGAGAGCTTAGAGCCGCGCTCACCTATAGAAGTCTGGTAACCGTTTTCAGAACTAGTAATAAAGTCATGCGCATTGGCAATTCGAGCGGCACGCTCCACATCAGCCTGTGTAATGTTCGGCAAACCGAAGGCAATGTTGTTGAATATAGAATCGTTGAAGAGAATCGATTCCTGCGTTACGATACCAATGTGTGAGCGCAATGAATGCAGATCATATTCTTTAATGTCTACACCGTCAATTTCTACAGTACCTACAGCAGGGTCATAGAATCTCGGGATCAAATCTACCAGTGTTGATTTGCCACCGCCGCTTGGCCCAACCAGTGCGATCAGTTTTCCTTTGGGAATTTCGATTGAAATATTTTTCAGCACCACATGGTCGTCGTATTTGAAACCGATGTTCTTTAATTCAATGGCACGGTTAAAGGAAGTAAGTGTTTTCGGCTTGGCAGGATCCTGTACTTTAATATCCGCATCAAGGATCTCAAACAAACGGTTCCCCGCAGAGATCCCGGTCTGGATCGAGGTTACAGAAGAAGCAATCCCTTTCAGTGGTTCAAGAATTTTGTAGAAACCGATGATTACCATAAAGAAGGTACTCGCCTGCAGTTCGCCGTTGAATACTAAATTACCACCAATGTATAAGATGATCGCAACAATAGTCACACCCATAGTCTCAGTGATCGGTGAAGCAAGCTCCCGTTTATAACCAATCGATCTGGAAACTTTTGCATAATGTTTCCCCTGGTTACTGAAACGGGCGAAGATGAAACGCTCTGCTACAAAGCCTTTGATGATGCGGATGCCGCTGATGGCCTCATCGATCAGTGACAGGATGTGACCGGATGATTGCTGGCTTTCCAGCGATTCCTTCTTCAGTTTTTTACTGATGATGGAAATCCCGATGCCGGCAATCGGTAAGATGGATAACGTCAATACCATCAGTTGCCATTGAATGGCGAACATGGTGGTGAACCAGATGATCAGCGTAAACGGGTCGCGGAAGAATACCTGCAGCGCACCAATGATGGAGTTTTCAATCTCTGCCAGGTCATTCGTCATACGCGACATCAGATCACCTTTGCGTTGGTTCGAGAAGAAACCTACATCCATGCGGACAATTTTATTGAACAGGCTTTCACGCATGTTGTAAATAACTGTTGTACGCAGGCGGATGTTCACCATCAAAGCCAGGTACTTGAATACGTTTGTTAACAGATTGCTGACAATCAGAAACGCTGCAATGAAAATCAGTGTCGTGCTTTTGCCATAGTTCTGGATCAGCCAGGCGGTGAAGTAATCCAGCGAGCCTTTAAAGTATTCAACTGTGAATGCGGGCTCCGGATATTGAATCTCTTCCAGCGATTTTGTTGCATCGAATAACAGATCAAGAATCGGCAGGATGAAGGCGATGTTGATCAATCCGAAGAACGTCGAAATCAATGTCAGGAAGAAATACGGAACCGTAAATCGTGGGTAAGGTTTTGCAAAAGCAAGTAAACGGAAGAAGGTTTTCATTTATAGAATATAGGTAATCAGAATTCGTAATTTCTGGGTTGGATGTTCAGCCGGACACCGCAGGAGATGTAATTGGTGTCGAGGTTTTTAGATGCCAGCTCGCTGGTTTGTTTACGGTATATATAAGTCAAATCTACGAATAAATTATGACGAAGCTGGTACGATGCCTGTAGACTCAGATACAAAATATTTGTTTTGATGCCTTGTGCAATGGTGTTGCCGTAGGTATTTGCTTCAGCAATAGGCGTGTAGCTTTTGTTGATGTTGCCGCCGTTATTGCTCACGGCTGTGTTGGTTGTTTTGGTACTGTCGTCGCCAAAGATGGTGTAGAACATTTTCCCCTGCATCATCAATCGCGGTAAAGGCTGGTAGCGCGCAATCCCGATCAGTTCCACAAAGTTGGCACCCATGGGGTGTGCAAGCGGCTGATTGAAGTTTGTATAGCTGGTGTAGTAATCTGCATGCTGGTACATATACGGACGCACAATGTTTGTCTCTGCCTGCAGGTCCAGATTTTTTATGCCCAATGCGTTGAAATATTTCATGCCCAGCTGCAGCGCTTGTTTGTTTCCCCACCAGCCGCTGTGACTTTTCACTTCCTGGAAAACCAATTCATCAATCACGAATTGTCCGTAGAAAGAAAAGTGTTTCAGGAAATTGTATTTGAAATCAAGACCCAACAGGGAGTTGTCGCTGCTGCCGTTGGCCTGTTCAATAGAGCGGTAGAAGATCACCGGGTTCAGGTAGGAAACATCATAGGTGCCATTCTTGGTAGAATCGGATCGGCCGAAAATGATGGATTCAAACAAGCCGATGTTTAAATGCTTCCCGATGTTTACCGATAAATGATGAAAGGCGGAATATTTTTTTGGATACAACACATCAGCACCGCCGGTGGACGTATTCATCTGTGCGAAAATATTCTGGTATTGAATTTTCCAGATGTGTGTGTTCAGCTTCAGGAATGTATACGGCGCGCCTGCATCGGATAACACCAGCGAGCGGTAGCCGTTGCCAATGAAGTTCTTATCGTAGCCGAACTGCAGGTCGATGTATTTTTTTACCAGTTCAAAGGTGATGTAACCGCGGCCGGTAATGAAATCATAGCCGTTGCTTTTGAATGTTTTGGCAAAGGCTTCGTAAGGGACAATCGGATTGACAGAATTTTCGGGCGTATAATAATCAATCTTCTGATTCACGTAATTCGGAAAAGCGCCCTGATTATCTGCGAAAAAGGTATAAAAACCGATGCGCTTGGCGATGCGGCCGCGCATTTCAATGCCGCGGGTATTCATAAACGTATAATTCCGCTGGGTATTTCCGGCTCCGTTGCCGCCCATAAAATAGAGTACGGGGTTGATATGCAGGTCAAAATCCTTCACATTAACCGAATACGCATCAGCCTGTTTGGCATAAAATGCTTTTAAAAAAGCTTTTTTAGAATTGGCAATTTCAGCGTTCGACCATTCCCAGGAGTCGATTCTGAAATAATTGAGGTTGAAGCTGTCCGCTTTGGTTTGTTTGACGGATTGCGGCAGGGAATCAATAAATTTTACTGTTTGCTCTCTGTTATAGGGTTTTACGCTGCTGTGAATAGCCGGGTCGATCCGTCCGCTCAATACCTCATACCGGTCTGTCAGGTTATAGGCGCCGGTATTTAATGGAATATAGGTGCTTTGTGCATTCGAAAAGCGCTGCAAAAGAACGGTCAGGATACTCAAAAAAGTAAGTCTATAAATCATTATATGAGATGATTGGGTCTGCAAATATAGTTCATTATTTCATTGTTATTAAATCCGCTTTTGCCTGAAAGCAATTTATTATTCGTTCGTATTTATAAGCATTTGGGCTTATATTTGTGCCATGTTCGAAAAGATCACGCATTATATCATTGTCATTCTTTCAAGCGGATTCAAATTCGCTTTAGGTCCTGTTATGGGTAAGGTCTTTGCCATGTCCAACCTGGAAATCATCATCCTGATGATTATAGGAATGATGTTGACGGTTACGTTGTTGACGACTTTGGTGGGTGATTTATTTTATGGATTTTTAAAAAGAACGCTTTTCAGAAACAGAAAAATATTTTCTCCCAAGACCAGGAATATTGTACGGGTATGGAATAAAAGAGGTTTGATCGGCATTGCCTTTCTTACACCCGTTTTATTTTCGCCGGTGGGAGGAGCTTTGATCGCGATTTCCTTCGGAGAAGATAAAAAGAAAATCATCCTGTACATGTTCCTGAGTGCCTGTATATGGGCGCCAATAACGGTATTGTTCATGGATCAGCTGATTCATTTAGCTGTATCTGTACTGCATCACAAACAATAATATTCCATTCAGTTATACATCAGAAATGTTAGAAACACCTTCACAGCTTTCAGAATTCGGCATCATCTTACTGTTCATCATTACGGGAATTGTATTTGTATTGATCGGAGTGGGCGTTGCTGCGTTACTGCGTCCGAACAGACCGAACATTGAAAAGCTGATGGTGTACGAATGCGGCGAAGATGCCGTAGGCAAGGCTTGGGTGAACATGAACGCGCGTTACTATCTGACCGCACTGATCTTTGTTCTGTTTGAAGTTGAAGTAATTTATCTGTTTCCGGTAAGCACGGTCTACGGAGATGCGAAGCTTGATGCTTTATCAAACGGCAGCTGGACAATCTTCTCCTTCGTTGAAATATTCATCTTCATTGGCCTGTTATTTATTGGTCTGGTGTATGTATGGAGAAAAGGTTACCTGGACTGGAACAAACCGGAAGTGCATCCCGAAGCCTTTGTATCGAAGGTGCCGAAGGATTTGTACGAAGCGGTTAATAAAAAATATTAATAGTAAATTTCTTATCAAGCGAAACTCTCCAAGGGTTTTAAACCCTTGGAGAGCTGGTTAGAGAGAGGGAGATTCCGTTAAGAAAAAATACCTCCAAGGTTTTCAAAACCTTGGAAGTATCGGTTAGAGAATAAAGATCTTCGAGGTCTTGTTAGAGAAAAAAGAACATGAGTTTACTCGATCATAAATTCGGACAAGGCGGCATCGTCGTTTCTCAATTGGAGGATGTACTCAATTGGGCACGCCTGTCTTCTTTATTTCCCATGAGTTTTGGTCTGGCTTGTTGCGCTATTGAAATGATGCAGACGTTTACATCCGGCTATGACCTGGATCGTTTCGGAATCATTCCAAGACCAAGTCCGCGCCAATCAGACGTGATGATTGTTGCCGGTACAGTAACATTTAAAATGGCAGACCGCATCCGTCGTTTGTACGAACAGATGCCTGAGCCGCGCTATGTAATTTCCATGGGTTCCTGCTCCAATTGCGGCGGTCCGTATTGGGAGCATGGCTACCATGTAGTCAAAGGGGTTGATCGCATTGTGCCGGTAGATATATATGTACCAGGCTGTCCGCCGAGACCGGAAGCCCTGATCGGAGGCTTTTTGAAATTACAGGAGAAGATCAGAAGAGAAACATTGGTTGCACCGAAAGCGGTTGAACGCTTTCTTGCAAATCACACGGCAGAACAGATACAGTCATGAGTTATACTTTTCAGGAAATACAAGAAGCGATTCAGGCACAATTCGGTAACGAGGTTGTGGTGTCTGAAAACATTGCTTTACAGCAGCCGCAGCTTACGCTTACAAAAGAATCAGTAAAGGATGTATGTTTGTTCCTGCGCGACGATGCACGTTTCTTTTTCGATCAGCTGTCTTGTCTTACAGCCTTGGATAATGGTCCGGCAAAAAATACACTTGAAGTTATTTATCATTTATATTCCATTCCGTTCAATCTGTCGTTCATTGTAAAAGTTGAAACAGAACGCGGGGATGGAAAAGAACAGCTGCCTGAAATACCTTCTGTTGCAGGTGTGTGGCGCACGGCCGACTGGCATGAGCGCGAAGCATTTGATATGTATGGAATAAAATTTTCAGGACATCCGGATCTGCGCAGGATCTTATTGCCTGCCGACTGGGAAGGCTATCCGTTGCGCAAGGACTATACGGAACAGGAATATTATCACGGCATTAAAGTAGCTTATTAACGTGTCTGCACAATCACTCAGTTATTCATACAATCCCCTGGATCTCGAAGCTTCAGAACCGCTGATATTTAATACGGCCAATCTGAAACGCGGCGAGATCATTATCAATATGGGGCCGCAGCACCCGTCAACACACGGCGTACTGCGTCTGGAGATCTTGACCGACGGCGAGATCGTTAAAGATGTTGTGCCGCACATGGGCTATCTGCATCGCTGTTATGAAAAACATGCCGAGAAGCTGCCATACAATCAGGTGATTCCGTTTGTTGATCGTATGGATTACCTGGCGGCTATGAACTCGGAACACGCTTATGCCATGGGCGTAGAGCGCATGCTGGGGATTGATAAAGATATTCCGGCACGTGTGGAATACATTCGTGTGCTGGTTGCAGAACTGAACCGGATCTCATCGCACTTCGTAGCGATCGGTACGTACGGACTGGACATCGGCGCGTTTACACCTTTCCTTTGGGTGATGCGTGATAGAGAGCATATCAACCGCTTGCTGGAATGGCTGAGTGGTGCGCGTATGCTGTACAACTACATCTGGATCGGCGGTTTGTTTTATGATCTGCCGGTGGGATATGAAGACCGCTGCAAAGAGTTTATCGATTACTTAAAGCCGAAGCTGGTTGAGCTTCAGAAGGTAATTGTAGATAATAAAATTTTTATTGAACGCACAGCAAACATAGGTGTACTGCCGCTTGATCTGGCGATCAACTATGGTGTAACCGGACCGATGCTACGTGCTTCGGGCTTGAAGTTTGATCTGCGTAAAGTAGATGCATATTCTGTCTATCCGGAACTGGATTTCGATATTCCTGTAGGTACCGGTGAAATGGGCACTACAGGCGATTGCTGGGATCGTACGCAGGTACGTGTAAAGGAATGTTTTGAATCTGTGCGCATTATTGAACAGTGCCTGGAAAAACTGATGGGTGAACACAAACGCACACGCGAGTTTGATCCACAGGCATTGGTGCCGAAAAAGATTCGTCCGAAGGCAATGGATTTTTATGTACGTGCAGAAAATCCAAAAGGGGAATTAGGTTTCTTCTTCCGCACAACGGGCAATACAGATGTACCGTTCCGTTGTAAGGTACGTGCCCCTAGTTTCGTGAATCTATCGGTGTTGCAGGCGGTGTCAAAAAATGTAATGATTGCGGATCTTGTTGCAATATTAGGTTCCTTTGATATTGTAATGGGAGAGATCGATCGCTAAGTATAACTATTGAATATGAAATACAATTTTATTTTATTCCTGGGATTAATCGTATTCCTTTGGTCGTGTTCTGAAAAATCAACGCAGGAAGAAACGGCTGTAAAGAAAGAGATTGAAACGCCTTTTGTCCCTGAAGCAAGGCTGAAGACAGACTTTCCGGATCGTGTATATAAATTCAGAGTAATGCCTGATTCAACAATTGAGGAGCAAGTGGTAAAATACGAAACGTTCGCAGCTCTGTTTATTGAATATTCCGGCATCTATAAAGCTGCGCATTTGTATTCCATAGAAGATCAGGAAAACAATACCGAGGCTTATGCCATATTAAGAGATGAGCTGGTAGCCATAAAAAATAAGCTGCGGAAAAATATTGCGCAAGTAAATACGGATCAGGAAAAACGACTGGATGCTGCTGATGCCAGAATGAATGCCATCCTGCCGAATGTCTATAAAGAAGACGCAGAGAATAAATAATTTTCAGTTAAACTTCTTTAAATGAATCTGTTGATTTGAATAAATAACAGTTTTGTATGTTATCCGGTTGGATATTCCACCCAAACTGGTTAGCTTTGATAAGATGAAAAAAATATTCGCCATCGTACTCGTTATGCTTATGCTGCTTCAGTGCAGCATAAAGTTTATGTATGTGGCATATTATAACATCAATAAAGAGTACATCGCGAAAGAACTTTGTATCAATAAAGCGAAGCCGGCTTCTACCTGTAAGGGTAAATGTTATTTATCCAGAAAAATGAAAGAGCAGGAAAAGCAGGAGCAGACAATCCCTTCTGTAGTAAAAGGCCTGGAAGAAGCTGTTTTTTATTCCCCGAAACATACGTTTACATTTACACCTGTATATACAATTGTTGAACAAGTGACTTTGCCGGATGCTTACCAACTACAAGCCTATCATTCACCGGCAGAAGATATCATACAACCTCCCCAGTAATTAACGTTAATATCGCTGCTTACAGATAGCTGTAAGTATTTCTTTACGATCATTAAGTTAATTTCCAAATGAACATTATTCAAAAATGTTGTTTGCTGCTGTTTATACTGGCAGCAGGCATAACACCTGTGTTTGCGCAGGAAGAAGAAGATATAACAACACAGTTTTCATGTTTAAACTGCATCTGCAAAAAGGATGTAACACCGGCTGCTGTCATGATCAGCCATGTGCACGCAGCAGGAGAGTGGATGTTTTCATACCGCTACATGAACATGGATGCCAGAGGCATTCAGCAAAACGGCACTGCCATTTCAAACGATCAGGTGTATAATCAATACCTGATGTCGTCGGATAGAATGCGTATGGATATGCATATGCTGATGGCTATGTTTGGATTCAGCCGCAAATTAACGCTGATGGGAATGGCAGAATATAATCACTCCAGCATGAATATGAATGCACCGGAAGGTGCCATGCATATGCATCCGGGTATGAATATGTCAACGGGCATGGAGCATGAAATGACAACATCCGGTTTCGGTGATCTATCGCTCACGGCAGTGTATTCCATTATTCAACCAAGTTTCCATCATCTGTTGATCGCAGGCGGGCTATCCATTCCCACAGGCTCCATACAAACAAAAGGCGGAAGCGGCAGCATGTATCCCGATCAGCGCTATCCATACATGATGCAGCGCGGCTCGGGTACCTGGGATATATTGCCTGGCATAACTTATACCTATGAGCGAGGCAAAGGAATGGCCAGCTCACAGTTGTATTCAACCATTCGCACCGGATATAATTCCGTAGGTTATAAACTGGGAAATAAAATAGCATTCAACAACTGGGTTGCATACCGCTGGTTCAACTGGATGAGTACTTCACTGCGTGTTGAAGCAACTGCCGCAGGCAGTATCAAAGGCGCTGATCCGGATTTGTACATCTATACAGAACCTGCCGCTAATCCGGTTAATTACGGCGGACAAGCTGTCTTCGGATATGCGGGCGTCAATTTTTATTTCCTGAACAGAAATAAAATTGCCATAGAAGGCGGACTGCCGCTTTACCAGAAACTGAACGGAATTCAATCAACGCTTTATACAAACATTAATTTTAATTATTCCATCTTATTGTAACATGAATATGAAACATCTGCGCATTTTACTGCTTGTGTTGCTGGCTGCTGCCTGCAAACCATCGAAAGAAGATCCGTCTTCTTCTGCCAATACGGTTGTTACCGCTCCGCTGAATCTGCACCTGCACACTTACATCGGGCAAAATGAAGTAGATGGTTATAATATTATTTACCATACAGATGCCGGCAGAAAGATGTCTTTATCCATGGCACAGGTTTTTCTTTCGGATATTGAGCTGGTGAAATTTGATGGCAGTACGTATGCGGTGAAAGATACCATCATACTTGCGAATCCTTCAGATCAGGTATATAAACTGGGAAATGTACCGGTCGGTAATTACCGCACAATCCGTTTCAAGGCTGGTCTGCTGCCGGCAATCAATGCACAGGTTCCATCCGGTACAAGTGGTCCGTTGAACAACCAGAGCATGTGGTTTACGACAACTGCACAAACAGGTAATTATATTTTCATGAACTGTTCAGGAAAAATTGATACTACTGTTGCTATGAATGCCGCGGATGCAGACATGGTCCCTTTCGTGTATAAGATCGGTACGGATGCGCAACTGAAGCAGATCGTTATGCCGAACCAGACGTTTACCGTGCAGCCAAATGCAACCGGTTATGTGCATATGCTGGCAGATTATTCCACATTGTTTAACGGCGTTGACCTGCTTGATGAGTCAAACTTAGCTATTACCACGGCTGCACAGAACTCATGGCCTGATAATGGTGCGCAGTGGCCGATAGCAGTTACCGTTGCTGATAATATTGTGAACATGTTCAGATACGAAAACGAATAAGAATGCCTTGGAAGAAAAGCATATCGAAATACGTATCAATATTTTTGATCGGGGTGTTTGCGCTGCAGATCAGCGTGCATACACTGATCTATATTCAGTTTAAAATAAAGCAGCAATCTATTTCCAGGAAAATATGTGTTCAACGTTTTAATAAAACCAATACCTGTAAAGGGCATTGTTATTTGAAAAGCCGTATTAAACAATGCAATCCGGAAAAATCTTGTTTACACGAATACCTGAAGTTCAGGATTGATCTGTATTGTGTAAGTGATCCGGAAAAAGATGCTGCCGAATTTATTTTTCTTTCTGTCATATATCCCACATACAACAGTCGCATGGCTGATGATATAGCGGTTGATATTTTTCATCCTCCTGCGTGACTTGGAATTCATACAAGTAATGCGTGATAAAAAAAGGATCATATATCAACTCAAAATACAATGAAAAAATATTTAAATACGAATGAAAATTTTAAAGCAGCAGCTGTCTTTTTTATGCTGTTTGTTTCTATAAGCAGTTTTGCACATTTTGGTTCTAAAGGGCCTTTTGGCGGTATCATCACATGTTCAACCACTGCGGCCGATACCGTTTATTTTGGTACTGCAGAAGGTGGTGTATATGAAAGCACAAGTGCTGCACTGGTTGGCTGGCGACCAAGACCGGTAGGTTTGAAAAGCGGGAAAATCACAGCACTCGCTCATTCCGGAAAATATCTGTATGCTGCAACTGCCGATAGCGGCATCTTTGTTTTTAACGGATCTGATAATAGTGGAAACCGTTACTGGAATAAAGTGAATAACGGACTCACCAATTTAAATGCAACGAGTCTGCTTGCTATTAATGCTACTACTTTATTGGCTGGAACTACGAATGGTATCTTTATAACGACCAATGGCGGTACTTCCTGGACTGCAGCAAACGGCGGTCTGCATCATTTGCATGTGACGCAGTTTGCGAAGATTCAGAATAAAATATTTATCACTACTGAGGATGGTGGCATATATGTATTTGATGATACCGGTACGAACTGGGTTGACTTCAACGATACCAATACAGATCACATAAATGAAACCGATGAATTGTCAGCAAATGCTTCAACTGATGAATTGATGGTGCTGAATGAAAACGGACTTTTCCTGGCAACGGCTGTTTCAACAACAGCAACTCCAGTATATACCTCTGTTTTTGCAAACTTACCATCAGACATTGTTATACAATCTGTTTACAATGACGGAACTTCCTGGTATCTGTCAACGGATCAGGGTGTATTTGTATCTTCAAACGGCACGATCAGCTGGGCCGCTTTAAATGCAGGTCTTCCGGCTGTACAGGTAAATACTATTGTTTCTTTTAAAGGCGGATTGGTATGCGGTACGGTGGATAAAGGTATTTATAAAACAGCGCTTCCGTTTACGGCATGGACTGTCATGAATGTTGGCTTCAATAATTTAAGAACAACAGCCATGCACACCAGCGGTACAGGCTTTATTGCAGTTGCAACGGAGAATGGTGTATATGTGAGCAATGACATTGCAGCAAATTATAAAACTGCCAATAACGGACTTGTCGATAGTTTACATGTGAACGATTTAATCATGGGTGAATCGTTCCTGTTTGCAGCAACTCAAAATGATGGTGTGTATGTTACACCAGACTCCGGTAAACACTGGTCTGCAGCAACAACAGGTCTTGCTACACTGGATATTAAAAAGCTGTTTTATTCAGACAATACCTTGTATGCGATCGATGCTGATAATGCGATCTACCATTCACCACTGACTTCCATCAACTGGTCGCCACTGCAGACAGGTTTGCCCGTAAACGCAGAGCCTACTGCTATGGCGTTTTATGGAAACAACATTCTGTTAGGTACGCTTGGCCAGGGTATATTTATCCGTACTACAACGGGTTCATCCTGGAGTGCATACAACAGTGGCTTAACAGATTTAAATGTTACTTCTGTAACGGTTATGGCAAATAAGATCTATGCAGGCACAGACGGGTCTGGCGTGTTTATATCAGATTCTGCTAAGGCAAACATTCATTGGTCTGCAACAGCCTCAACAGCCAATGCGATCTGGCATACAACTGCAATGAATCTGAATGGTTCAAAGATTCAGGCAATGGCAGCTTACGGTGGTTATGTATGGGCAAGCTACAAAGGTGGTTTGCTGGCGAGTTCCGATGAAGGTGTTACCTGGATTGAAGGGGGAAATCAATTTAACCTGCCAAGCTTTACAGATGTAGTTAAAATTAATTTTGTTACCACAAGGGTATTTGTTTCAACAGAAAACAATGGTTTGTATTCAAATGCATTAACAGAATTACCAACGGTAGTAACAGGTTTACGTAATGCTTCCGTAAATACTGATGCACTGCAGATTTATCCGAACCCGACTGCAGGTAGCTTTGCGTTGAATACGTCAAACATAAAGGGACAGATTTCTCAGGTAACAATTTTTGATCATGCAGGAAATGTTAAAAATCGTTTCAATACATTGCAGGATCTATACACCGTAGACTATACACAAGGCATGTATGTTGTGCAGGTTAATACTGCCGAAGGTGCTGTGTACACGCAGAAAATGATCATTCAGTAAAATCATAAAGCATGCGGACTTGTTTCGCATGCTTTTACTTAATCTTATTACGTATGAAATCTCTTATAATATTATCTATTGCCGCATTCATTTTATGTTCCTGTAAAAATGAAAAAGCTCAGGATACAAAAACGTCAACTGTATCAAACATAACGGTGGTGAATGAAACCGATCCGATATGCCAGATGCGTGTTAAAGAACATTTGAGCGATACCGCAATGATTGACGGGCAGGTTTGGGGTTTTTGCAGCATTGTCTGCAAAGAAAAATATCTGAAGTCGGTAAAATTAAAATAATTTTCCTGTAGAAAGAATATTGAAACAGTATCAATATATCGGTATTGCACCATTGCCTATGATTGTTTATTTTCAAAAATGATATAAATCATTATTTCACTATTTTATTTATAATACAATGAGCCAACAACCCCTAATAGAAAGAGTATTGACTGCTGATGAGCAGAAACAATTAACACCCGATCAGGTTATCGCCAGTTTAAAGGAAGGGAACAAGCGTTTCTGTTCCGGAACCTTAACAATGCGCGATCACTCAAAGCAGATTCGTGATGCGGTAAGCGGACAGTTTCCTAAAGCTGTTGTTTTATCCTGTGTGGATTCACGCGTGCCGATCGAAGACGTTTTTGATAAAGGAATAGGAGATATGTTTGTTGCCCGTGTAGCAGGAAATATTGTAAACGAAGATATTCTTGGTTCCATGGAATTCAGCTGCAAAGTTTCAGGAGCAAAGCTGGTGCTTGTAATGGGTCATGAATACTGTGGTGCAATTAAAGGTGCTATCGATAATGTACAGTTGGGAAACCTTACAGGCTTGCTTAAAAAAATCAGACCTGCTGTTGATAGATGCTCTCATTTCGCCGGAGAACAGACGTCTAAAAATCCACAGTTCGTTGATCTGGTGGTTCGTGAAAATGTTAAAGTAACCGTAAACAATATCCGCAATCAAAGCCCGATTCTAAAGGAAATGGAAGACAAGGGTGAGATCAAGATTATTGGTGCTTATTACGACATGGATAACGGGCAGGTGACGTTTTATGAATAATTTTCAATAATTATGAATTATGAATTGAATTCTATTGAGGCATTTCTTATTTTATTTCAATTCATAATTTATAACTCATAATTCATAATTTAAACCAGGCGTATCGCTTTCTGTTTTTTCTGTACAGTAAATCGGCCTGGTTTAAATACGCTTCTTTTTCGAACACAATATTTTTATACGCCTCATTGGTGTTGAATTTGAAGCGGAATAAATTAATCAGATAATTTCCCAGGTAGAGAGGGAAGAATAAAAAAGGTGTTAACTCTTTCGTTTGTTCGTGGTGGATCAGTTCATGATTGATCAGCACTTCGTCCTGCAGATCTTTTTCATCACGCAGGAAAATCCAGAAGACTGCGTACTGTGCCCGGAAACCTTTCTGTTCGCCAGTGTCTTTACTGAATAAACCTGTTACATGTTTCATGTACCAGGGTGCGTGTACAAGCTTCATTTAATTATGAATTATGAATTATGAGTTATGAATTGAAAATTATGCTGAGTTTAATTCATCATTTATAATTTATAATTCATAACTCATAATTATCAAAGTCCTATCATGACAAACGCTCCCCAATACTTCGCGTCCGGATATTCTTTCATCAGATCTTTTTTCGCTTTATTGAAAGCTTCTCTTTTATTGCCTGACTGAATCCAGTTCGTATAGAAGTTTTCCATAAGCTTGATCGTAACTTCATCGGATACTTTTGACAAACTCATGATAATGGATTTGGCTCCTGCCACCGTAAAGGAACGCTGCAGGCCGTATACACCTTCGCCTATTTTCACTTCACCCAATCCGGTTTCGCAGGCACTCAGTACAACCAGTTCTGTTTTGTCAAGCGATAAGTTCATGGCTTCGTAAGCTGTAAGAATACCATCTTCTTTATTGATGGCGTTGATGTTGTCTGTTGTAAGCAATTCACCACCGTTAAACAACAATACGCCAGACATCAATAAAGGGTTGGTCACATTTTTTCCTGCAATCTCTACTTCAGATCCTGCAGCATCCTGCCAGAAAAATCCATGTGTGGAGATGTGCAGCACATTCGGATTTTTTATACTCTTAACCGTATCTTCTGTTGCCGCATTGCCAATGAACATCTGTGTTTTCCAGTTGCTGGCAGCAAGCAGCGTATTGATCTTCTTAACTTCCGTTTCTGATCCCGGTAATTGTTCAAGTGCTGATTCTTCTGCAACGGCAGGATTGGTAAAGTACGTCGGATTACCGATGAGATCAATTTCAGGTTTCTGAGTGGTTTCCTGTTTTGTTTGCTTTGTTTGCGTCGCCGTATTTTTATTGATGACATCGCGGCTCGAACCGATGGTGATGATATTGGCAGAATTGATCAGGTAATTGCCTTGCTCATTTTTCAGCGTTTCTACATTGATCTGATTGTACACACCATCAGCAGCAAAATAGATCGTTGTATAAGCAGGTTCTATTAATGTCGCAATGGTTTTCCAGTATTGATCATAAGAAGTATTATCTTCCTTGCTGAAGCGGATCATGTTGCGGTAATACTTCAGATACTTTGTTTCCAGCTCGGCACCATTCTTTTCAATGGCAAAGGCAGGTTCGCCGGATTTATTCGTTACGGCAACAAATGCATACCAGATGGTATCGCTGAATGATTTGGTGTAATAGCGGAATGGAATGGTTTCAATCGCAATTTCATGATCCTGTAAACTTTGCTTTACATTCTTCCAGGTATAGATGCTGGTTTTGTTTTTACTCTGTTCTACGAAATCGGCGGAAATACTGCTTAATTGTTTTTCCGTTGCTTCCAGGCGCATTTCAAGAAGTACAATATCCATGTTTTCTTCTTTACGCTGCGTGGCATTCAATGAATAAGCAATCGCGAGGTTGTCGCGCAGATCCTGCCAATCTTGGTACAAACGGATCGCTGTTGTATCGCCGCTTGCATAGATCTTGTTTTTGATCTTCAGTTGCGAGTTCAGCAAAATGGATTTTGTCTGTAACTGAATATTCAGAATTTTTCCGATCATCTCGGGATGTTCCTTACTGTTTGTGAAAGCAATGGTCTTGTAGAACTCAAAGTCATCTTTGATTTTATCCCAATACGCCATCTTTCCACGCTCACTTAAAAACGGAAATACCTTATCAATATACAGCAGGGATTTGTTGGTACACTCTTCAATACTTTCAATGGCTTTGGATGTATTGCCTAAGATGTAATACATCTGTGCGCAGCTTCCCAGCGCAAATACATAACCCGGATGCGAATCATCAAAAATATTTTTGTAATCATCGCGCGTTTTTTCAAATGCTGTCAGCGCCTGTGCATATTTTCCGGAACGGTAATAAATTCTTCCGGCAAGGTTGGTCAGCTGCGCACTATGCACGTTGTTTTTACCGGCTTTGCTTTCCCAGATTTTCTTGGCAATGTCTATGTTCGACAAGGCCGATGCATACTCGTTGGTCAGGGCAAGGAAGATGGAATAGTTTTCCAGTGCTTCGGCATAGAGGATGGAATTATCGCCTTCGGTATTTTTAATGATTGCCAGTGCCTTTAAAAACTGGCTTTCAAGATCCGCACGTTTTGTTTTGTTTTTGCGGGTGGTATAAATATCAGCCTGGAAGGTTGCGAGTGCAGTTTCATGCATCAGGATCCCTGTTTTGATATTCTTCTCGCCGTATGTTTTCAGGTAGATCTGCAAAGCTTCTTTCATATTTGATTCCGCTTTTTCATAATCACCAATGGCGGTGTGCAGCTGCTTGTAATAAAGAAGGCTGGTTGCATACGGGATCGATTTATCTCCGTAAATGTTTTTTGTGATCTGCATCGCGCGGTTAAAGTAATCATCCGCTTCCGCATAATTACCAACGATCAGGTTCTGCTCGCCCAGGTATTCAAGCGTGGTACAGATACTTTTATGCATTTCACCTACACTCTGTACTTTATTCTGCAGGATAGAAGAAAGGACTTTGTTTGCTTTCTGGTATTCACCTTTTTTACTGTAGAGCAATCCGATCTCTTCAACCATGAAAAGATCTTCCGCGTCTAAAATATAAATATCTTCCGCAGCTTTTTTAGCTTTTGTCAGCAAAGCATCCGCAGCATCATAATCACCTTCTATTACTTCCAGCTTCAGGAATAATTCCAGCGTTTCAATGTAGCGGCGCGTATATTTCTTTTTATTATTTTTTTCGAAAATACTGACACTGTTTGTCAGATACGTATTCGCAGCGGTGTAGTCGCCGGTAATGGTTTTCAATTCACCCAGCTCTGCCAGGTAAATAGCATAGAGGTTGTGCGTGTTGCCATATTCTGTCTCCGCGCGTTTCAGGTATGATTGCAGACGGTTTTCTGTCATACCGAACTCTTCGGTGTATATATACACTTTTGCAAAGGCCAGCGTGTTTAAATAATAATCCGGGTTCTCAATCGAGATCTGTTTTTGAAAATCGGAATCCAGCACATTGGAGAATAATGTTTTTGCTTCTTTGAATTTATCCAGGTTGAAAGAATAGAAGCAGGCTTTTGTGAGCAGCATGATCTGATAAGCCGGAGAGGCTGTGCCGGTAAGCTGCGCCTGGATGCTCAACGCTTCATTCATGGTGCTTTCAGCTTCTTCGTGCTTCTGCTGTTTGATTAAGACCGGAATCAAAGTTTTTAAATAGGCAATGCGCAGGCTGCTTGCTTTCGGCAATACCGGTTGCTGGAGAAAGCTTTTAAGCATGGTTTCAGCTTTGGGCCAGTTGTGCCCGGCGATCTCGTATTCAATATCCGCATAGTTGTTGTTCAGATAAACAAGATTGGTTTTGTTGAAATAACCAATCAGCTTTATAGTGATGTCATTTTTATAATAATCCGTTTCCTCTTTCTTTCCCTGGGCCTGCAGGGATTTTACAAGGCCGGTTTCGATGGTTATTTGCTCGGGAGCATGTGCAAGGAAAAAGCGCGATGAAAGTGCGGATGCGGTTTTGAATTCTTTTTCTGCCAGGTGGTATTCATCGTTGTCTAAAAAGCAGTAGCCTAATAAAGAATGGTATTTGGCATTGTTGCCTTCACGGCGACTGATCAGGCTTTCGTTCTTTTGCAGATACGCAATGGCTGAGTCTGTGAGGCCGTTGTCGAGGTAAGCCTTTCCTTTTAACAGGATCAGGTTTGCAATCAGGTTTTCACGCAGGTTGCGGTTGCTGGCAGTAAGTTCAGCAACCATATAGCCGCCATTGGCAAGGTCAAACAGCGTATCTCTGGGAATACAGCCCTGCACGGTTTTTACGTGATTGTCTGTCTGCTGAATAACTTTATTGAGGTATCCTTTACCGGCCAGTGAAAGTAATTGATAATACTGAATGCGTTCACGGTCGTATGGCGGTAATAATACCAGTTCTTTTTTTACGAGCTGAAAAGCAGAATCAATTTCAAGAAACTGTCCGCGGTGCACAAAATAATCTGCGTAGATGCTGAATGCAGAAGCTACGGCGTAGGTGTTCTCTGTCTTGCTGAGGGCAGGTAAATATTTGTGTACGGCTCTTTGTGCTGCCGCCAGGTCCGCAGACTTGTCGAGCATCTCCGAGAAATAAGCTAAAAAGCAATTACTCCGCAGGAGGTTGATTTCGCTGCCTTTTTTTTCAAGCGTTGAAATCAGTTTTTTAGAATAGAAAAATCCGCCTTTGTAATCTCCCTGTTCAGCAAAGATTTCAAGCTGAGTAAAATCAGGTTCGAAAGTTTCTTTCTGCGCAAAACTTTTAAACAGCAACAAGGAGCATACTGCCGTCAGGACAATGGATTTATACCTGTTCATGAAAAAGAAAGTATGAATGACTATTAGTTAAAACCGTAACGGATCAAAATTTCGTTGCTGCCGCCGCTGTTATAATTCGTATTTGAAGAAGGTGCAACGCTGAACTCATAACGATAGCCCAGAAGAATCTTCGGCGTTACGTTCACGCTTGTGTAAAGCCCCAAAACATTTAGATATACATAACCGATCCCCGCAGTAAATGTCTGGTTGAAGATCGCACTCAGGTTTACATAATAGTTCAGCGGCCTGCCGGAATAGTAACGCACCATTACGTGCGGCTGAATGGCAATGAAATCAGTAACGTTGAACTTAATGCCGGAAATGAAAAAGATGTTTCGTTTCACCAGCGACTTGTCTGTTGTTTTATCTGTATATAGTTTGTTCGGGTCAATCAGGATTA
Organism: Cytophagaceae bacterium; assembly: GCA_021151805.1. Taxonomy (GTDB): domain Bacteria; phylum Bacteroidota; class Bacteroidia; order Cytophagales; family Cytophagaceae; genus Cytophaga. Next base: position 29,101 of record JAGKWN010000023.1, read on the forward strand.
AATCCGGGATCGACAGGCCTGCATAAAACGTTTGTTTCTTATAGTAGACACCGGCGCCAAAGGTACTGATGATCCCTTTGGTAGCATTGGAATTAAAGAACGGATCGTTGTCATCCCATTTGAAGGCTTTGTTCACGCCAAAATCAATCTGTGAAATGCCACCCTTTAAACCAAACTGCAAAGATGACTCACGACCTGTTTTGATCTGGTAACTTGCATTGGCAGAAAAAGTGATCTGGCTGAAATCACCGATGGCATGCCGGCCAACAACTACACCACCGCCCACATTCTTGCCAAGCGGCGCCTCAACGGTAATGAGCTGCGTGTTGGGTGTTTTAGGGAATTTATTTGACTGCGCACGGTATACACCTGTTGCCCGCAGCTGCGTGCCGCTGCCCGCATAGGCAGGATTGTAATACAGCAGCACATTCTGGAACTGTCCGATATTCGGGTAGATCTGTGCATGTGCAGATAAAGCAAAAATACAGGAAACCAGTAAAAGGATCTTTTTCATAAAATCAGTAAAAGTCAATATATAATGTAGTCGGAGTTTATTTTTAAAATTTGAATGCCTTCAGAACGGTCCGGTAAACAGACCTAGCTGCACTTTCTGAAGAAAGGAATACAGATGCTAAGTTATTCATGCGTATGCATATTGTTATGGGGTACTAAACATCAGGCAAAATAACAGGCAACTTTACAGCAAAGATGCCCATTATTTTAGATTGATAAAAGAAATGAGGACAAGAGACTGAGGTTTGTTAACACAATCATTCAGCTTTACCGTACCACCTGGATATACTGGATCAGTTCGCGGCCATCGTTCTCCTTGTATACATAGTAGTACACACCGGCTTCCACCGGTTTTCCTTTTTTATTGATTCCTGTCCAGTCGTTCTGGTAATTGGTGGTTTCGAATACAATGTTTCCGGCCTCATCCATGATGGTGAGTGAATTGCTGGTGAGGTTCGCATAGGCGATCACCAGGCCATCGTTGTAGCCGTCGCTGTTGGGAGTCATGACTTCGTTTGCCTTCAGCGGTGGTGTTACGGTAAGCGGCACTACTTTGATGAGTACATAACCGATCTCCGATTTTACACCGGCGGAATCGGTGACGGTGTAGCCGAGTTTGCCCTCGCCGACAAAGCCCGAGAACGGCCTGATCTGCAGGTTGCCGTTCAGGTCAATGAGGAAGTTGCCCATGGTGAGTGAATAATATTTATTCTGGACACCGTTATTCTCCATGTCAATATCTGTCTGGGCCGGGTCGATGGCGCGGGTTACGCCCAGGTCATTCTCGAGGATGTTGATGATGGTATCCTGTGCCACGGTGATGACCACGGTGTCGGTTGAAATGATCGGTTTCTGTACCGCAGCATAAACGGTGATGGTAAACGTTCTGGAAACAGCGGCATAGTTCAGCGTAGCCGGAATCCGGATCTCCACATCTACGGTGCCTGTCTGCGTACCCGGAATAATGGTGCCGTCCGGTTTGATTTCAGCGAGGTTGGTATTATTCAGCTGAACAAATTCGATGGCAGACTTATCCGCATCGGAGTTGGTGAAATATTTCAGTGAAGTCGTATCTCCCCCGGCAATCACGCCGCTGGTCGCCAGCAATACTTTTGTATCCTTGTTCGGGGAAACTTTGATGAACGTTTCGATGGTGACACCTTTGTATTTTGCTGTAGCATCCTGTTTAACAATTACCGGTATCGAATCTGTCGAAGCCGCGCAGGAGATGGTTACATAACCTTTCGACCCGATGGTTACGCAGCCAGCATTGGGGTCTTGAGCATTTTTTAAGCTATACTTGATTTCCCCGGCGCTTTGCGTAACAGGTTGGATGAAGAACGGCTGGTCGCCCACGTTTTTATACATCGGGAACACAATCAGGTTGGGATCGGCCAGGTCATCCACAATAAAGGTGTACTGCGCGGAGCCCGGACATTTGCCGGTTTCCGTAGACGTGATCAGGAAGGTGCCTTTGTAGGGAGATTTTGGTGTGCCCGAGAAGATATTTCCTTTAAAAGAGAATTCTGTTGGCAGCGGATCTGTGATCTGCTGCATGGTAAAGGTGGCGGTATTGCCGTCATTGGTGCTGAATACCTGGGAATATGCAGTGCCGTTTGCAATGGTTCTCGGCAGAGAACTTGGTGAGATCACCTGCGGTGGGTTGATTGAAATACTCTTGCTTGCCGAAACCGGACAGCCCATGGCTGTTTGTCCGCTGATGGTATAGGTTAAGGTGCGGATTGCCGTTGTTGTATTTACCGGAGCCAGACTTGCAGTAAATACGCCATCTTTGGGGTTCGTCGCGTTTCCGTTATTGGTCCACTTGAACGTATTACCCAGAAACGTACCATTGGTAATGGAAGCTGTAAAGCTGACTTTAGCTCCGGAGCAGATGACATCCGCGGAGCTTGTCAGTGTTGCGGCATAATTGTATACGTTTACCGCCACACTGCTGGTTTTAATGCAGCCGGTTGCGGGGTTGGTAACCGTCAGGTTATAGGTGTAGATGGTTGTTTTCTCAGCCGGGAATTGCCCGGCCGAGCCGGTGCCGGTAATGAATGTTTTATCTGCAGGTGTTACATTTGTTGAATCAAGTGTAGGCGATGCAATGTCTGTAGTGGACGACCACTGGTATTTATAAGCTGAGCCTGTACGTTTACCACTGGCATCAACAGACAGCAAGATTGAAAAATCATTTTGACAGAGATAAGGGAATTTTGCGGAGGCCGTAGCGTCGGGGAGCGGGTTGACGTTGATGGTTACAGGTCTTAAATCAGAAAAACATGTTCCGCTTTGTACCTGTACATAGACGGTATTGGTTAAACTTTTAAGATACAAAGCAGGTATTTTTGTTGATGGTTGCTTGTCAATAGTCACTGATTTTTTAGCATCGGCATACCAGACAAATGCACCGTTATTGGTTTCGGCAGATACCGGGGCATCCTGTCCCAGGCAGGGCGTGGTAGCAGTAATATTATAAAGATTAACAGCATTGGATTTGTGATAGATGTAGATATTTCCCTTTGCATCAAACGTTACAAGATCTCCCTGGCTGTCTCCATCCAGGTCGGCAGATACCAGATTTACATTGCCGCTGACGCCAGTCTCATAAATCAGCGGTAACGTTGGAGAAACTAAATTTTTACCGTCGTTTTCAAAAAAAGCAATGCTATTTGTTCCTGTATTAGGATCCTTATAAAGAATTGCCAGGTCCGGGATACCGTCAAAATTAATATCCAGGGGAGTCATAGCAATAGGGGAGGTACCAAGCTTTGTGTCTACAGCTATGGAACTGTTGAATGTACTATAAATTCCTGTTGGTACAGCAAATAATATATCTGCTTGCTTATTTCCATCATAATCTCCAACACTAAGCAGGCTTGTCACTTCCGAAGCAATTTTTTGGGCTTTATCAAATGTTAAATTTTTGAGATTGGGTAAATAAAATCCTGCTGAACCATCAGCAAAAATGATGTCTTTATTGCCTTCGTTATCCATGTCGGCAATGGCTATAGAAGCAGCTGTTATTCCGGTAATTGTCTGATCAACTTTATAAGCCCCCGCACGATTAACGACATAATATTTTAAAACAGATAATGATTTATCGCTTGCATTACCTACTATAATTTCTGCTATACCATCATTGTCCAGATCTCCTGCAGCAATTGTACGCGGCACATTGCCGACAGTAATATTGGTTGGGTCCGCGGAAAAACCTCCCGTTGATAAGCCCGTCAGAATGCTTATCTTGTTTCCGGTGCGGTATCCAATAACCGCATCCGGATTTCCATCGTTGTTTAAGTCATAGATTACAATTGCCGAGGGTACAGCTCCGGCAATCAAAGCATTGGTTGCATTTTGGTTAAAAGAAACGCCTGCACTGGATGAAGTATTTTTATACGTTGTGAGTTTTCCGGTGCTCAGCTGTAACAAATCTTTCAGTCCGTCTTTATCTACGTCTTCAAGAGCAATATTGGCCGTAGCAACAATTCCTGTTTCCATGACTTTGACCGTATCAAAGTTGAACGCATTAAAGGCACAATACTTAGTACTTTTCATAGTAAAGAAAATATCACTTTGGGCAGTAACAGCTCCGGTGTTTGTAACAGATATCCGCTCGTAAGAAACACCCTTTGGGATAGCAGCTGTCAGATTTCCTGTCAGGGCACTATAACCGGTTTTAAGAGCAATCGATCCGGCATATATTGTACTGATGGTAGTAAAACCGCTGCCTGTGACGGTGATGACATCACCGTTTATCCCGCTTATCGCGCTTACATTCGTTATTTTTACTTGGGCATTTGCTTGAAAAGTTATGCTGCCTGCCAGCAGTATACTAAAGATGATTCCAATGCTTCTTCTCAAAGAATGCAGCAGGAAGAAATGTTCGGTTGGTATATTCATATTCGTACGAATAAAAAAAGGTACAATCTGTTGTATTAAAAAGAGTTACTTAAAGAATTAATGGGTAAAATCTACATAAAAGTAACGCTTTTCAGGCAGAAAAAATAGTGTTCAGTAATCAATAAAATTGAGGTTTTAGTTCTTCAGTATATTGCTTTAAGGTCGAAAAGTGGCTTATTCATAAACCTCATAGGTGTTCTGTCCATCTAAAATCGGTTAACAAACAATAATTACTGTTTAATAAGCAGCGGTGACTGTATTGACAAAACCTATGAGGTTTCGTCTGATAAATCCAATCACTGACAGCAATTATGCAGGCGCAAGCATTCGCTTGGTCCTGCACTTATCCAGCAAAAGGAAAACCTTGCTTCAGCTTAAGAAGGAGCGTCAAATAAATTTATTCTAAAGTTGGATAGAGCGCATTGACTCCGGAGGAGTCATACCTGTATAGAAATAACAAACCTCTCTCAATTACGACCCCTTCGGAGTCGAACTTTTTTTAATCTCCGTCACATAAATGTGACGGTCCGCCGCGGCGGAAAGCTGAGCAGTTCTTTGAATAAGAGCCAATCGGCTTTCATTGCCGCTGAACTTTAGCCAACGGTTTTTATATAGGCACAAGGAAAACCATGTGCCAGTTAAGCCAAACAAACCTTATAGGTTTTCTTCTGTTGAGATAGGCTATGTATGATAAAATTGCTGAAGAATAAACATCCGGTGGTTGCGGTTGCAAAACCTATAAGGTTTCGTAACCGCAACCACCGGAGAACCTATAACGATCTGTTGAATAACTTGCATTTTGAGTATTTCTTGCAAAATATTTTTGGATGATAAATGACTTTTATGTTATCTTCAAAACAAAATTTCAACAGCTAAATAATTTTGTAACAGACTCATATTTTGTTGGTCTTTCCAGCTTTATTTTCTTAAATCTTTTCAATTACATTTTCCCCTTTCAGTATGAAACGCATTCTTTCTTTTTCTGTGCTGTATCTATGTATCCTATATATAGGACAGGCACAGGTAAGCCGGTCAAACACTAAAAAGTCTGTTCCCTACCGGGCCAATTATCAACGGATGTCGAGCAGCGGTAATTCCTATCACAATTTTGAAATCCGCAACGGTACGCTCTGGGGCTGGGGCCGCAATCTCTTCGGTGAGATCGGAGACGGCACAGCAGGAACGCAGCGTAACAGTCCGGTGCAGATTGGTACCGATAACAAATGGGTAACGGTTGCAACCGGCGGTATGCATACACTTGCTCTGAAGGCGGATGGTACACTCTGGTCCTGGGGTTATAACGGCAACGGACAGCTGGGGAACGGAACCACGACTAATAAAACAACGCCCACGCAAGTTGGTACCGATACTAAATGGACATGTGTGGTGGCGGGCAGTCAATCCAGTCTGGCTTTAAAAGCGGATGGTACCCTTTGGGCCTGGGGCTACAATAACAGCGGACAAGTAGGCGATGGTACAACCGTAAATAAAACCGCACCGGTACAGATTGGTACAGATACCAAATGGACAAGCATCAGTGCGGGTAACAGCCATGCACTGGCGCTTAAAGCAGACGGGACTTTGTGGGCCTGGGGGGCTAATAATGCCAACCAGGTAGGTGATGGTACTACAACCAACCGCCTCGCGCCGGTACAGATTGGTGTGGAGAGTAAATGGACAAACATCTCTGCCGGGTATCAGTTTAACCTGGCATTGAAAGCCGATGGAACATTATGGTCCTGGGGCTATAATGCAAACGGGCAATTAGGTATTGGTACTACAACCAGCCAGAGCGCACCGATCCAGGTGGGTGCAGACAACAGCTGGGTTACCATCAGTGCCGGTGAAGCATTTGCAACTGCGTTGAAAGCAAACGGTACCTGCTGGACCTGGGGAACAAATGCAAACGGACAATTGGGCGATGGAACAACGGTAGGCAAATCAAGCCCAATACAAATGGGAACCGATAATAAATGGGTGAGTGTATTTGCCGGTGCCGTACACACACTGGCACTTAAAGCCGATGGTACGCTGTGGACCTGGGGCGCCAATGCCAGTGGACAGATAGGTGATGGGACTACGGTGCAGAAAACAAACCCAGTGCAGATTAAAGGTGCGCCGGATGAGTGGGTAAGTACTTCTTCCTTTGAGTATAATAATTTTGGATTGAAAGCAAACGGGGCTTTATGGGCCTGGGGTAATAATGACAAAGGACAATTAGGAGATGGGACAATGCTTAATCGATCTACACCCGTTCAAATCGGATCTGATACGAAATGGATAAGCATTGCTGCTGGTAAAAATCACACTCTAGGACTAAAAGCAGATGGTACCTTATGGGCTTGGGGAACGAATTCTTTTGGTGAACTTGGGGATGGAACTACTATTAATAGGTCTACTCCTGTACAGATTGGGACAGATACAAATTGGCAAGGTATTTATGCTAGCTGGACTTTTACTTTTGCTCTTAAAGCCGATGGTACCCTTTGGGCGTGTGGGAGCAATAATTTCGGACAGCTAGGCTTAGGCAACACAATAAACAACAATACCTTGGTTCAGATTGGCACAGATAATACCTGGGTAACTGCAGCATGTGGAGTTGGGCATACACTTGGTATAAAATCCAATGGTACGCTCTGGACCTGGGGGCAAATGAATACGAATTCAGTTGATAATAACTTGTCACCATCTTCAACTATCCCTGTACAGAGAGGAACAGATAATAAATGGACAAGCGTAAGTGCAGAACAATATTCTTCCACCGGTTTGCAGGCGGATGGTACCATATGGCAATGGGGATATCTGACACCGAGTTATTATAATGGCGCTTTTACGGTGAATCCTACACAAACAGGTACTGACCATGACTGGATACGACATGCTCGGGGTGTCTGGTCTACTTCCATAGGTCTCAAATCCAATGGCTCGCTTTGGGCATGGGGCGGTAATGAGTATGGACAATTTGGTAATGGCACATTGCAAGCATCAGCAACCCCTTTGCAAATAGGTGCGGAAACCACATGGGTTCATATTGCAAATGGTGGCAGACATACAGTTGGGATAAAGTCTGACCGGGCCCAATATTGTACTACAGGACTGAATTTGCACAGTCAATTGGGTGATGGTACAACAGTTGATAAAAGCAACTTTGTTTGCAATACAAATGCCTGTAATCCGGCAAACAATGCATTGAATGTTTCCGGGCCGTCTGCTGTCTGTCCTTCAAAAAACAATAACATTTTTACTGTAACCAATACATCTGCAGGAGCAACTTATACCTGGACGGTGCCAACCGGTGCAACCATTGTATCCGGTCAGGGTACGGCTGCACTTACGGTCAACTGGGGAACAAGTGCTGGTAGTGTAACTGTTTTTGAAACCAATGGCTGCGGAACTGCATCGGGTGCAGCGGTTTCATTTTCTGTTGCCCTTTTACCGGTATCGAATAATACACTGGTGCTTGGCGGTCCTGCTGCTGTTTGCCCTTCCTCGGCAGGCAATGTTTTCTCGGTTACGAATCCAGTCGCAGGTGCTACCTTTACCTGGAGTGTTCCAGCCGGTGCATCCATAACCTCGGGTCAGGGTACCTCCAGTATTACGGTTGCCTGGGGTACAACAGCAGGCACATTGTCAGTTGCAGAAACTACCTGCGGGACCGGTACGGCGTTTACAAAAGCAGTTGCGCTTTCTCCAACACCAAACAATGCGTTGGCACTAAGCGGGCCAACGTCTGTATGTTCGTTAGCCAATTATACATTCACAATAACAAACTCAACGGCCGGCGCTACCTACAACTGGTCCGTCCCTTCCGGCTGCAGCATTGTATCAGGACAAGGCACCAGCAGCATCAATGTTGCATGGGGTACCGTAAACGGATCGGTAAGTGTTTCCGAAACCACCGTATGTGGCACCGGCACAGCAGTCAGTAAAGCAGCCGTTGTTTCACCTACTACTTATGCGCTGGGAAGTGTTGATGCCTTCTGCGCGAGCACCTTTGCTGTTCCTTTAAAAACAACCGGTGCAATCAGCAACGGCATCATCGGTCTTGACTTCGCGATCAATTACAATACAGCTGTCATGACTCCCACAGGCGCTGCTTATACCGGCACCGTTGCTACTGCTTATGGCGGATATTCGATGAATACAAGCACGCCGGGCAAAGTGTATATCAGTGTGTTTTTAAACAATGCACCCAACGGTACGTATTTCAGCGGCAACGGCGATGTTGCTTATGTGTATTTTCAGGTAAACGCAGGTGTTGCCGCCGGTACAGCATTTACGCTTTCCACAGACAACATCGAGGAAAGTACTCCCGTGAATACGAACAGCAAATGCCCGGCGGTGACGTTGAACTCAACGGTAAAAAATGCGGTAGCCGGTACGCTTATTTATCGCAACACGCCAGCTGCAACATTAAAGTACGATCCGGCAAACCCGGCAGCGTATGTTGCATCCAGTGTCACAGGCACGAATGCGGCATGTGTGCAAACATCAACCGGTGTCAGCCGTGCAGATCTTTCCGGAGTATTTAAATTCAGTCCCGGTAATGGTGCAAACATCATCATTCAGCGTGACATCAACGGTGATTTGAATACGCCTGCACTGAATTGTACCAATATACAGAGTGTGATCAACAGCATGGACCGCATCCAGGCAGCTGATATCGCGACCTACAAAACAACCAATGTTCCGATTTATACCTTACTTTCTGCTGATGTGAATCTGGATGGAAAAATTACTGCGGGTGATGTATCGCTTATATCGTCCCGGAGTATCAATAACAACAACTGCGAGTTTCCGCAAAATAATTACACCTGGAATGGTACGGCTTTGGTACCTGCTGCTAACTATGTAAAATCACAGGACTGGCTGTTTGTGGATGATGCCACGCTGGCAAGCGCTGCATTTACAACCGGCACCGGCAGGAATAATGTACCGAAAGTCCCAGCCTGTTTGCCTGCACCAACAGGTACAGCATCCTGCAGCCCGGCCTCAACGGCTACGTATCACGCGATCCTTTTAGGAGATGTGGACGGCAGCTGGATAAGCACCAACGGTGCACAGCTGCGCACGGCTGCTGCAGATGATGCCATCATCGTGGATTTAAGCCAGGCGGATAAAAACATAAGCGGCAATTATGTAGTGCCTGTATTCTGCCAGACTGCAGGTGCATTTTATGGCATGGACTTCAGCCTGGATTATGCAGCTGATATTTCCGTGCAGCAGGTAAAGGCAAATACCACGCTTGCGAATGTGGGTACAGAATTCAATACCATTGCACAGCAACGCGTGATGGTCACTTCCTATACACAGGATTCGATCTATACCACATTGCCTGTCGCCTATATGGAAATAGCTGCTTCAGCTGCATTGACACCTAACAGTTTCAGCAATGCTCAGGCATATCTGAATGGAAAACCTGCTGATCTGAAATTTACTTTTGACGGCGCACCTGAAAAAAATACCGCGTATGCAGAGGTATATCCGAATCCGTTCCGCACAGAATTCTTCATCTATGCAGCAGATACGGAGCCGTTCGTCCAGGTAAGTATATTTAATCTGAGCGGTGCAGCCGTATATGAAAATGATAAAGTGCCGGCAAATGAAGCATTCAGGCTTGACCAGCTGCAGGAAGCCGGTGTATACCTGGTGCGTATCACATGCAGCAACGGAACCGTTACTAAAAAGCTGATTAAGTTTTAAGGATTTAGTTTCATCTGAAATAGTATTTCAAAAGAAATCAAAAAGAGCTGGTGTATTGAATACATCAGCTCTTTTCTTTTATACGTCTGCTGGATTGTTCGACCCCTTCGCCGCGGCGAAGGGGTCGGGTTGGGCGTATCGAAGATTTTTAGCTATAAAGCTGTGACCCCGCTGGGGTCATTTCTAATAAATGGTAGAGGTGATTATTATCTATTTAGCTACGAAGAAAATACCTAATGAATTTTGTCTATAGTGGGATAAAGCGCACTGACTCCGGAGGAGTCATACCTGTATAGAAATGCTGTATCTTTTCAACAGACGACCCCAGCGGGGTCGCACATTTTTAATCGCCATCATATAAATGTGACGGTCCGCCGCGGCGGAAAGCTGAGCAGTTCTTTTAATAACAACTGCCCGGCTTTCATTGCCGTCGAGCTTTAGCCAACGGTTTATAAACAAATGTTCCGGACAGCATGTTCGACCCCGCAGGGGTCGGGTTGGGCGTATCGAAGATTTTTAGCTATAAAGCTGTGACCCCGCTGGGGTCATTTCTAATCAGCAGTAATTCTATAATTTTCAGGGTAGTTGTTTGTAGATTCAAATCAAAAAAAATCAAACCGAATGATTGTTAGTCGTGACTCCGGAGGAGTCTCCGCGCAGATGTAGAAATTATATGTTTTTGCTATAAGCTCCGCGGCGGCGGAAACCCCGCTGGGGTCATTTCTAATCAGGAGCGCAGGTGAGCATTATGTTATTTTAGCTACGAAGAAAATTCCTAATGAATTTTTTCCAGTTGGATAGAGCTCACGGAAACCGGATCGTTGCTGTTAAGAGTTTATCATAAAGGTTTGTCGCATGCAGATGGCCTCATTTCAAATTGCGTTAAGAAATTTTGGTTCATGGAGCTTTTTGAACGCTACAACAAGTCCTTTTTCAGGTCGGTTTTGTAGCGTTCGCGGAGTGAACCAAAATTTTAGCGTATTTGAAATCAGCCTTGATTTTTTGGTTCTTTTGTATCAAGACAAAAGAACAGAAGAATGTGATCGGAAGATAAATAAGAATAAGTAATGAGGATTTTTGTAACACATCTCTGCGTAACATTTTCTTGCCTTTCTATGCTGACGCAAGTATTCGCTTGTGCCCTGCAATAATGAGGCATAAGGAAAACCTTGCGCCAGCGCGTGACCGTTTCAACAAACCTCATAGGTTTTCTTTAATTAAGATGGACTGTGTGTGATAAAACTGCTGAAAAATAAGCATCGGTGGTTGTGGGTGCAAAACCTATAAGGTTTCGTAAACACAACCAACGATAATACATCAATTCATAATCTGCAGATAATTCTGCAGCACCCGACCGCTTTTCTTTTCCGTGAAAGTATAAAAATACACGCCGGCACCGATCTTGTTGCCCTTAGTGTTTGTGCCTTCCCAGTCATTGCGGTAATTGTCCTGTTGAAAAACAATATAGCCGGTTTCGTCTGAAATGACCAGTTTGTTTTCAGATTCAATATCCGTGTTGGCAATCACCAGCGCATCGTTGAGGCCGTCGTTGTTGGGCGTCATTACCTCGTTTGCTTTCAGCTCCAGTTGCTGGAACGGAGGTTCAACGGTTATATACAGATACGCAATATCAGAAGTAAGTCCGTATTCATCGGTGACGGTATAGCCAATTTTATCGGTGCCGATAAAGCCGTCAAAGGCACGGATATTTAGCGTACCGTCCGGATCAATGGTAAATGTACCCAGCGAGGTAGAATAAAATTTCTTCTGTGTGCCCGCGTTCTCGATATCAATATCCGTCAGTGTTGAGTTAATGGTGTCGGTCATACCCAGGTCATTGGCCAGGATGTTGATGCTTGTGCTTTGTCCCATCGCAATGGTGATGCTGTCATTGATCGCCCATGGAGCAGCCTTTTTGGGATAAATATTAAACGTATAGATTGAGTCAAAGCTGGTATACTTATCGGTTGCAGGTATGGTTACTGCGACAGAAAATTTACTGGTATTGGCAAAGGTTGTTACCTGACCGCTTCCGGTAACGGTTGCCAGGTCGCTGCCGCTAAGCTGGATAAATGTTGGTGTACCGTCGGAGTTTTTGCGCGATGCAATATTGGTAGTGGTGTTGGGAAGAAAGGCATTGTTGCCGATCGAAATTTTTGCCGGAGCTTTGTTGATGAAGAAACTGGTTGTAACAGATTCCTGTTTGTACATGCCGCTCGCTGCCTGTGTTGCTGTAACGGTAATGGTATTATATGGTACAGGACCGGCACAGCTGATGTGTACGCTGTCGCCGGATATCAATTGCGCGCATGTAGTGGGTGAAACGCTATAAGAAATTGTTGCTGCCGTATTTTTGGAGTAAGCAGTGAGTTTGAAATCTGCATCGCCATAGGTTTTTGCAGATATGGGATTGATGTACAAGTTGGGCGAAATCGGGTCAATGACTGTAAACGTATATACCTGGGAGTAATTACATTGACCATACGTATATTGAAGTGTAAATGTCCAGCTGCCTTTTGTTGTTGGTGTGCCTGAAAGTACATTGTTTGTCATGGTAAGGCCGGGAGGAAGATTCGTAGGTTTTATGTAATAGATTGCGCCCGGGCCTGTTATGCTGGCGGTAACCGTTTGACTGTAGGGCTGGTTGGTGACAGCAACCGGTAATGGTGAAAATGTGATGGGTGGGTTGGTAATGGGATTGCCTGTGATAACTCCATTACTGGTAGCGGCAATTCCATTGCAATATTTAATAATGGTTCCATTATTAGTTAAGGTTCTTGGTGTGAATTGCGTATTGTCAACTACGGTAATGGTAACCCCGGATTGAACGGTAATGTTGTTGGCCTTTATCGAATTTTTTGAAGTAGTATAATCGCCTGTAAAAACAGCATCCATGTCCAATGTAGGTTCTCCATTGCTCCAGCTGCTGCCATTCCAGATGGTTGGCGGCGGAAGCACTTTAATGGTATAGATGAATGAAGTTTCACAACTTACCGCATCCCTGATTGTGAAGCCTGCGATATAATCTGTAACTGTTTTTGGTGTACCTGTGACCTGAACCATATTGCTGGTTTGAGGAATCATGCTGGCAGTGAAGTCAGCAGGGGCAGAGGTTGAATTGCTTAATGTGTATGGAGCAGACCCGTTGGATAACGTAAGACTATTATATGAATAGCTTGAGTTTTGATTGCCGGATGGCAAGGTCGTAGCGGAAATTTTTATTGCCGGGCATTCATAAATAGAGACATAATTCATTGTGCCTGCAACAGCAGCCTTTGCGGTGTATACATTTGTTGCCGGGGAAGAAGTAATCAGAGGATTCCAGGCGCCAATCTTGCCCGTAGCAGATAGTGCTATTTGTGGTGCAACAAACGTATTGCCGGATGGTAAAGGCTTAATCAGCATCAGATCTGCTGTAAATGCATTATTGGAATTTACAACCCATGAGCCAATGCCGCTATGCGGAATAACAACGTTGGATTCAGCCGCGTTATAGCGGGCGCTTAATACCAAACCCGTACTGTTGTTGATATTGGAAAAATCAATTGCTTTCATTGCGGTATTATCTCCGACAGGGAATGTTTGAGTAACGGCCGCACTGCTGTTTTTCAGCACGCCTGTACCATCGGTCCAGATCCAGCCGGTAACCGCGGTGCCATTTTTATAAACCAGACTGTCGTTTATACCTTTATAAACAAGATCGTTTGCACCCAGTTTGAGTGTTGTTTTCAGTTCCAGTCTTTTTGAAACCGTAGCGACATCTCCCCCATTAAAACTCTGGCCGGATATTTTTTTGGAACCAGAGCCAGCAATGACTAATGTTGCATACCCGCTTGAAGGAACAACCGTTTGGCCGTCTGCTCCTTCATAACTTACGATGCTGTAACCATCAACGGCACCAGTATTAGTGAATACATCAAACAAGTTATTGATGCCTTTTAAAATTAGTTTCTGCGTCTTCTTAGAGGCAGGAGCATGAAGTATATATGTGTCAGGCATTCCATTTAACTCTCCGCCAATCGTTAGTGTAGAAGATTGCGTGCCAAAATCAATGGTTGCGTACTGGTTCATTTTCAGACTAGTTGTAATTTCAACTGTACTGTTATTCAACAGGATTTGACAGCTACCCTGAATTTCCAGATAATCCATTTTAACACTCAGGTTCGTAAAAGATACGATTGCGTTGTTTTGAATGACGAAATTATTCCCGGTATTTCCAGTCACGTCAGATGTTGAAGGAGGAAAGCCTGTACCATCCTGACTTGAATTCCAGTTATTCACATTATTAAAAGCAATAGTGCCGGATTTATTAGTAAAGTAAGTGACGCTAAAAGCATGAATTTGTAGCGTAAAGAATACAAAAACCAATAAGCCCTTTAAGAGAGCAAGGTATGTGTTACGGTTCATAGGGATATATAATCTAGTCAGCTAAAATGTAACTCCTTACAAGAACCGGAATGTTATTCAGTCATGGGGTAGCAGCAGAATAACCCAAAAACCGTCTTATAAAAAAGGTGCATTTGAGCACTTAAATATACGGTTTTTAAAGGGCTCGGGATAGAGCAACAGCGACTTTTTACTTCGGTTCAATTGTCTGAATCGATGATTGACCTGATTTTTATGGTTTTACTGATGTTTTTGTTTTTACAGCGGGATCGTTAGGATATGTAACTTAAACGGTATACCTAATCAATTTCTCCATAGTTGGCTAGCGTAGACTCCGGAGGAGTCACACCTGTATAGAAATAGTACACCTCTCAAACCACGACCCCTTCGCCGCGGCGAAGGGGTCGCACATTTTTAATCTCCGTTACATAAATGTGACAGTCCGCTGCGGCGGTTAGCTGAGCAACTCTTATTAAAAGAGTCAATCAGCTTTCATGGCCGTTGTGCTTTAGCCAACGGTTTAATAGTATACTGAATAACGCTGGCTGGCGAAAGCATTTTAATAAGTGCTTTGTCGGTGTAAAACAAACCTTATAGGTTTCCTTCACACTGCCTGCAGTCTTGCGGATATAGTTTAAGAATAAATAACCCTCTGTGCCTGCGGATACAAAACCTATAAGGTTTCGTGTCTATAACTGTCAGCAGATGAAAATCTATATGATTTCTATTTATAACAGACAGGTTTTTCACCTCTTTGGTTGCCTTACATTTCTCAATTAATTTCATTATATTGAATATAGGCCAATGTATTTCAACCATGCTTCCTATAATCCTTATTGCCGTACTCTTATTCGGCGCCTTATTCTATTTTACTTCTTCCAGAAAGAAAAAAATAAACAAAGTGCTGGCAGAAGAATTTCCGCAAAAGTGGAAAGACATTCTGCTGGCGCGCGTGCAGTTTTATAAAGACCTGTCTGCGGAAGATCAGAAACGTTTTGAAGAAAAGGTTAAAAAGTTCTTCTGTGATACACCCATCACAGGTGTAAAAGGCGTGGAAGTAACCGATGAAATAAAACTGCTGGTGGCGGCCAGCGCCATCATTCCGGTCTTTTTATTCGATGGCTGGGAATATGCCAACCTTTCCGAAGTGATTATTTATGACGGTGTGGTTGAACCCAACCAGCCGCATGATGCCGAACAGGATGGAGTCCTGCTCGGACAGGCGCGTCCATTCCAGACAAAACACATGGTACTGTTGTCGCAGCAATTCCTGGTGCAGGGGTTTGAGTCCATGAACGGCAAGTCGAATGTCGGTATTCACGAGTTCGCGCACCTGATCGACCAGGCAGATGGTGATACAGACGGCATCCCCAAAGCATTCATGCCGGAAGCACTGCTATCCCCCTGGACAAAGATCATGTATACGGAGATTGAAAAGATCGCCGCCAACCGCTCGGATCTCAATCCATATGCACTTACCAACCACGCAGAATTCTTTGCCGTGGTATGCGAATACTTTTTTGAAAATCCGGAAAAGTTCAAAGAAAAGCATGAGCAGCTGTATGTGCTGATGAATGAAATTTTCAGGAAGGAAAAGGAGTAATTATGAATTATGAATTATGAATTATGAATTATGAAT
>JAGKWN010000149.1 GCA_021151805.1 Cytophagaceae bacterium
AATTTATTGTTTGTATATATGTCTATGTTTAAAGTAATTATATTGTTTATTTTATTGTATTAAAATTTTATTATGTAATTATTTTATTTGTGCTATGGTTTGGAATCGTGATTACTACAAACGCCCCTTGTACTGATTTCAAGCGTAAATAATTTTATGTAATGAATTCATAATGAGTTTTATATAAGATTGATTGGCGCGCAGATGCAGAATTTCTTTACTGAATAAGTGGCTTGGTACTAGTTTGAATACCTGGAAATAATATGGAAGGATATACTTTAATCTTAATTCATTTGAATTTTATTTCCTGAACTGTATGGCAGTAAGGAATTGAAATTGTGTGGTGATGCCGAATGACAGATAGTATCGATGTTTGTATAAATACTGTTTTTCACATTCCAATATATAGTATTCAATTTGGTACGCTTTTAAAACTTTTGGCTTTATGGTTAATAAAAAATCAAAGGGTTTAATCCGGGTGGAATTGAGTCGGCTGGATCAATTAATGGAACATGGGCAGTTGGATGCTGCTTCTTTAGCAGGTCTTTTGGAAAGAATGGATGCGGGTGAATCTGAAAAAGATATGGTAGATCATATAGCATGGGAAAAAAAGCAAAAGAAAGACAATATCTTAATGCATGACCTGAGTGAAAATGACAAGAAAAATATGGATGCCCCGGATCTTTCTTTAATACTGAATATGCTCAGGACATACCAGCAGCAATCAAAAGTGGATGAGTCAACGGAATTTTTTCATGATTTTCATGACTATGATAAGCACTCCTCAGGTTGGGTTTACACCATAATGACATATAGCCGGCATCTGGATAAAATATTCTACATTGATTTTAATGTAAAGCAACATGAAGCATTTTCCAATAAAATACAGCGTATTCTTGAAGAAGATATATTTAAGAAAGGACATATTGAATTATATGAATCGCTTACGAAAAGAGAAAAGGAAGTGCTTCGGTTAATTTCACTGGGAGAAAGTAATCAGGAGATTTCAGATAAATTATTTCTTTCTAAAGATACAGTCCGTACGCACCGGAATCATATCTGGAAAAAATTAAAAATCAACACACTTGTTGATGCGATCAAATATGCACAGGCGTTTGATTTGATATGATCTGTAGCTGGTACTCAGATATTTTATTTGATTGATTTTTTATTGACTGTATATGTCAATTATACTTTAATTATTTCCTCTATCAGTATTTAAATTATTGTAATGGGCTTTAAAGAAATACGTTCATGAGCGTATTGTGAACTCATGTAATATTTTAGAGATTTCGAACAATATATAATGAGGGTGTTTAATGAACTACATTCTTTATATACCTTTCTGAATTTATTTCTCTAAAAAAAAACTTTTTCTATGACAGGCTCTGTTGCGATCGATGTTTCCATTGGTTTGATTTTAATCTTTCTCCTATACAGTTTGCTGGCGACTACGATTCAGGAAATGCTATCTTCTGTTTTTGCTTTCCGGGCAAGGGTGCTTTCGAAGGGAGTTGAGCGCATGCTGAATGATGAACCGTCTACATTGCATGAAACCTTTGAACATTCTTTCAGCAGATGGCGAAAATTTTTTTCATGGATCATGTCTTTATTTTTTTATACAAAATCAACCGGGAGATGTACCTTGGCAGATAGGTTTTATGCAGTACCCTTAATTAAATATCAGGGAGCAAGCAAGCTTTTCAGAAAACCTTCATATATCACAGCAGGCAATTTTTCCCGCACACTGATGCAGATTCTGCTGGATTGCGGACAGGGGAGCACCGATACAGAAAAAATCAAAGATGCAATTTCGTCCAATGGAGTTATATCACCTGAAAAATTTAATTCGAAAGTAAATGATTTTGCAGAACAACGAAAGATATCTATAAAGGATTTTTCAGAGTCTGATGTAATAGAATTATTTAACAGTACACCTGTTCTGGCAGCAAATAAAAAACTGTTGGATCATTTTAAAAAGTCAATGGCTGAAATTAATAAAGCAGTCAGTCATGAAACATGTTATGCAGAGTTTTGCAAACAGATACGGGAGTATCAGAAAAGTAATCTCTTGATTGAAGAAGAAACACGCAAACAGCTTCAAACGTTTTACGACCAGTCAAAAGGAGATCTGGACAAGTTTCAGTACTACCTGGAAGATTGGTTCAATAATACCATGGAGCGGGTTTCAGGCTGGTATAAAAAACGTACACAGGTACGGCTCTTTATATGGGGACTGATTCTGGCGATGGCTTTTAATATTGATACATTCCAGATTGTAAATCATTTGTCCCATGACGAAAATGCACGCGAAGCGGGAGTAGGCCTGGCTGGGACTTTGAAAAATGATCTCCAGGAACAGCAGCAGCAGCGGGCTGATACAGGAAAGAGTCTGAATGAGTATGGGGCAGCCATAAAAACTTCTTTTCAGAATACTCAAAGAGCCAATGATGTTTTTTCCATTTCGTATCCATGGGAAGAAACAGATTCAATCCGGGCTCTGAATGAAATGCTGAAGAAAAAATATGAACTGTTTACACAGGCAAAATTATATGGACATCCGGGTGATAGTATCCTGAAAGACTCAGTCATGATCCGGTATGATGCCTGGCAACAAACGAAATACATACTGGTAAACGATACCGGAAAAGTGCATCTCGATTCGATCCGGAAAATCAACATTAAACAGCAGGCCGCTTTGTATGCTGCTGCCGGTGTACAATATAAACCTCAGGTCTGGACCTGGCACAGCAAATTGAGCTATGTATTTTCTTTTACAAAGCTCATGAGTTTCCTCGTTACTGCACTTGCGATTTCGTTAGGCGCTCCTTTCTGGTTTGACCTCCTGAATAAGTTTATCAATATGCGCGGTACAGGAGCTAAGCCGGAAGCTGCGCAGAATACACAATCTGACCAAACCAAACAGGCTGCAGGATGAGACTTACCGTAACAAAATTATTAAACAAACGCATAGGTGCACCATCCGTCAATGCATTGAAAGGAGCGCCCCTTAAAAAGGGTGAAGAGATTGATGTGGTAGAGCAGGTAAAAGGCGATAGCTACGACGGTAATAATCTCTGGTATAAAGACGCCGGAAATAATTTTTACTGGAGTGGCGGGGTGAGCCACAATAGCAATAAATCTTCGATTGAATTAGATAGTAAAATAACTCCACCTTGGTTTGAAGACACTTTAAAGATTCCTGAAATATGGGAGAAGTATGATACTTATGGTGAAAATGTGACTATAGCAATACTTGATACTGGTTGTGATCTTATGAATTCTGATGTATCAATAAACATCGTTGATAGTAATAAATTCATTAATTATGCAGATTCAGTTCAAGATATTCATGGGCATGGAACACGATGCTCGTCCTTAATAGGTGCTTCAAATAGTTTCAATTGGAATATTGGTATTGCACCCAATAGTAAGTTGCTAATTGGTAAAATAAGTAATAAAGGTGAACTAAATGATTTTACTTCAATTATTGATGGTATAAAATGGTCAATAGAAAAAGGTGCAGATATTATTTCTATAAGTTTTGGGAAGCCTTCTAGTAATGCAACACTAATTAAGAAATTTCATAAATCAATTTTTGAAATTGTTCAAAATAAAAATGTTTTAATTTTTGCTGCAGGGGGAAATAATAATTCTGATCTTTTATCATTTGGATCTGTTTATCCCTCTGCTTTTTCAGTATCCAAGGAAGATGTTTTTGCATCAATTGAAAATATTATTTCAGTCGGTGCTATAGATGATAAAAATGATTTAGCATTAATAACACTTCGTAATGATTATACAATTATCAATGCTCCAGGAATAAATATTCCATCATACTCTCTCAATAGTATCGTCGATAATGATTCTGGTACAAGTATATCTACGCCTATTGCAGCTGGTATAGCAGCTTTAGCATTATCTTATATTAGAAAAAGAGATGGAGGAATTTGGAATTGGAAAGATTTGAAAGAAAAAATTTTACTTACTGGTGATCCAATAAAAAATAATTTAAATAAACGAATGATAAATCCACATGAATTATTTAACTCTCTATAATTATGAAACCAAAATATTTAATACTCACAGTATTGCTGTTTAGTTTTTCTGAATTTTGTTTTTCACAACAACCATTTTATGATGCTATTTTTTTAAATGGAAAAATGGATAAAGCAAATGGGGGTAAAGTTATATTGACAAAAGAAGTAAAACAATTGCTACAAAAATACTATTTCAATTTAAAATTGGATAGTATAAATCAAGATCTTTTTGAAGATAATCCTTTTTTGAAAAACTTATTTGTTGATAATGGTTCATTAGATAGGGATGCTAGCATTTTTTTAAATAAAACTTTGTCTTCCATCGGTAACCTCGATGTTACAAACTTTGCAGACGGTCTTGCTAAATTTTTAGTAGCACGAACAAAGGAAGAACTTAATGTAGCTTTTTTTGACAAGCTAAAAGAAGATTTGAAAAATTATCCGGAGCTTCAATTGCTGTTTCCACGGACAGCTGATTTTATTAACCTGATTGAATCTTATAATTATGCTGTAATGATCCAGACATTACGGGAAGCTTTTGAAGCAGATCTTAAAAACCTGCCGGGAAATTTTATTAAACTGGACAGGCTTACAACGGGAAATTGCAGTTCTCTTGCTGATGATAAAAAAACAGCCTGTGAAGAACGGATGAAGTTTATTCAGGATTTTAATCACAAAGAACAGAGTCTGTATTTTTACTCTGCTGCTATCCTGATGCAGAGCTTGCAGAATGGTGATAATGCCGCAGATATTATTAAACACATCGCTGAAGGAGCTCAGGTTGATAAATTTAAAAGTTCTAATATTTCAAATGTCATTACATCGTCCATGATTTTTTCAGAGAGTATTCGCAGCAGGGAAAAAAGTGAAGTATGGATTGATAAAGATAGCCTTGAACTGATCTTTAAAGATCCTATGGCGCAACGGATCTTTATGGGGCTTTTGTATCAGCAATTTAAAAATAATAATGTTGCCTTTACGATCAACGGAACTACAACACCGGTTACTACAATTTTGTCAAATGGTAACACGTACATTCAGAAGTTTAGCAATTATCTGCGGAAAGTTCATGCTCCGGCAGAAATTATTAATAATGATGTAAAGGAAATTACAGCCAGGAAATCCAAAGGAGAAGCATTTACTGCAGATGATTATACACTTTATATGAATCACCTGATTGATTTACTGGAAGTATTGACAGATGCGCCTGTTGATCTTACTACTACTACTACTACTACTATTGTCAGTATAGAGGAAATAAAAAACTATCTGGCAGCTGCGAGATCCGGTGTGGCCATGTATTATGATGTTAAAAAAGCCAATTACAGCTCAGCTATTTTTGATGCTGTAATTATTCTGGAAAAATTATTGGGCGATGATTTTAAATTTAAAAACGAAATTATAAAGTATGGTACATTTATGGCCTCTGTTGCCCAGGCAAAAAACTCAGACGAAGTTGCGGCCGCTATAGAGGCAGTAGCCATGCCTTCTGGAAGTTCGCGGGTGAAACGCGAATCATTGTATAATATTTCATTGAATGGCTATACAGGCTTATATGCTGGTTGTGAATGGATGTATGCATTAAAAAATACCGACGGAAACAATAAAAGCAGTTTTTCTGCCGGTATTGCAGCTCCTGTTGGTATTGCATTCAGCAAAGGTTCCCTATGGAAAAAGAATGAAGAAAAAGGCGGTAAATCAATGACGGCATTTCTTTCCCTTATTGATATAGGTGCGCTGGCGTCCTTCCGGTTTAACGATGATAGTACGGCCGTAGCCTCTACTGTCCAGCTGAAGAATATTATTTCTCCGGGTATATTTCTGATCTATGGCTTTCCGAAGGTTCCTGTTTCATTGGCAGCGGGTTGTCAGGTTGGGCCGCAGTTGCGAAATATTAACGCAACAGATATCAGCCTGAGTGATAATTTTTATATGCGCACATCTGTTTCACTGCTCATTGATATTCCGATTCTTAATTTTTACACCAAGTCTAAGTAGTAAACATTTATAAATTTCATTAACTAAAAAAATAATCTGATGAAGACATTTATAATCATTACAACTTTGTTGTGCTTCTTTTGTAGCTGCAGTGAAAAAACAATAAATATTTCAGGCGATATAAAGAGTAAAACCATCATTAAAAGTAAAAAAGTTAACTTAGAATCTAACGTAGTAGTGACTAATAGACACGAATTAACTATTCAATGTAAAAAGTTAATTGTTAAGAAGGATGTCATTTTTGGCGGAGATAGTATGAATGTAACCATTGAATATCGCAAGTTAATAGGAAATGATGTATCCATTAAAGCTTCTTCACCAACAAGCACTCTGGTTATCAAGAAGAAGAAAATTCAATTCTAAACCATAACTCCCTCCTCAATGAAACGCCTCATTTGCTGCAGCGACGGAACCTGGAACAAGCCCGGAGAAAAGGATAGGGGCGTTGTAGTAAAAACGAACGTCGAAAAGATATTTAATTGCATCTGTCCAGTCGATGAAAACGGGACTAAACAACTCAAAGCCTATGATGAAGGCGTAGGTACCGGATATACTTTTAAGGATAAAATGTTAGGCGGACTTACAGGTGCAGGTATTGATAAAAATATTAAAGATGTATATTCCTTTCTCGTTTTAAATTATGAGCCGGGCGATCATATCTATCTTTTCGGATTTAGCCGTGGTGCCTATACTGCACGTAGCCTGGCAGGTTTTATCCGTAACTGCGGCATTTTGAAAGTGGAAAATCTTCACCTGATAGATCGCGCATATGAGTTATACCGCGACAGAAATGATTACACAAGCCCTGACTCAGACATGATGAAAGCATTTAAAAGTAATTTCAGTCATGAGGCCGGTATTAAGTTTATAGGAGTTTGGGATACTGTAGGTAGTCTTGGATTACCCGTATTCTGGCTGCATACATTAAATACAGCACGGTACAAATTTCATGATCAAACGTTAAGCAGTAAGGTTGATTATGCATATCATGCACTTTGTATTGATGATAAAAGGGTGTTGTTTACACCTACACTTTGGGAAAAAAGTGAAACCGTAAAAAACGATTCCACGCATCAGCAAAAAATGGAACAACGATGGTTTGCCGGGGTGCATTCCAATATCGGTGGCGGCTATGCAGATTGTGGTTTAAGTGATTTGCCGCTTAAATGGATGATTGAAAAAGCGGTAGACACGGGGCTGTGTTTTGATAACAAAGCATTGGGTATGCTAAAACCGGATTGTAAAGGGGAAATAAGAGATTCTTATACTTTCAAATACTGGTTGTGGTTCCCGAAACTGCGAAAAGTTATTCATGATGGTATAAGCCCAGGATCAATGTATAATGGAACAATCGACGAGTCTGTATTGGAAAGAGAGCGCACAATTAAATGTTATAAACCTAAAAATTTGCTGCCTTTTCTTAAAAGATAAAAAAAACAATCACCTACCTTTGTGAGGTAAAATATTATTCATGCAATTATAAAAATCCGGGCTATAAAGTAGTCCCGGATTTTTTATAGTTTTGCCCTTATCGCTCCGGGCCTGAAGAGGTATCTTTAAAGCCGGTTAATACTTTTAATACCAGAGGCAGAAAAGCTGCAATCCCTGTAAAGAGAGAAATGTATTTTTGGAAAACTGTTTCCTGTGTGGTGAAAATAAATATACTGGCAAGTACAATCAATATTCCAACAATCATTCTTAGTGTTTGCCAGGTAGTGGTTCCTTTAAGCTCTTCTTCCAGTAGTCTTGCTTCTGATGGGTTGATTCTTGTTAATATGAAATTTCTGAAGCTTTTATTGATGATCTGCAGGGACTTGTTTTCTGAATGTTCTTGCGCATTATGTATAACATGGTTGTCAGCATATACCAGCAATCCTTTTTCTTTGAGCGATAAGAGGACAGACAGGTTGTGATAATTGGTAAGATTGTCTACCGCCATATCATACAGTACAAATTTTTCCTGATTCGATAAACAGTTCCATAAAGATAAATAATAGGTATAGGCCGTATCCTGAATTTTAAGAATGATCTCTTCATTTAAATTCGGTGTTTGTACAAAAAGTGTTGTTTCTTCTTTCTCTAAATCAAAAAAACTGAATGCATAATTTTTATTTTCAGATTCAAAAA